>JAGGUC010000114.1 GCA_021158735.1 Desulfurococcales archaeon
ATAGGGGTCTCATGCTGTTGGGCTCGACCACCACCCATGACTCAATGATACTGAGGCGAGGTGGAACCAATGAAACCGTACCACAACGAAACAAAAACGCATAGAGTAATAAGGTTTGAGGAAACGGTCACCATACTAGCTAGGCAGGGCAGCATGCTGGCATCAACATTCCATCCTGAGTTATCGGGTGATGTAAGATTCCACAAGTACTTCCTAAAGAACTTGATTAAGAAATAATACTGCATTACTCACAAAGTACCCGCTAGGGTCTCCCAATAACTGTTTTTAGATATGATCTAGTAGCTGAGCCCTTGAGGTATTACTCGCTTAATCAATGTACTATCTATGTTAAGAAGCGATACTTCTTTTAGCTGGGCCTTATCATTTGGATATGGTATCCATATGGCTGGTCAGAAAAATCAGATAGTTCGTGATGCTGTTGAGTCCTACCTGAGGAGGTCGTCATTTGATGTTTTGGAAAACGCTAATAGGTACCCTGGACCCAGTGGCTTGCTGAATTACGTTGCTGAGAGGGCACTAGATGAGTTGGTTAGTTCTGAGGTACCCAGCGAGTTCATGAAGCTTCATTTCAGCGGCTACGTCCACATTCACAAGCTCCCTCTGTCCCTCTTCATACCCTACTGCAGCGGGCACAGCATTAAGCGAGTACTCACTAAGGGGTTGAGGACACCCACTATCCATGCAGCCCCAGCTAAGCACCTCGACACCTTCGCTGACCACGTAACTAACTACTTAGTTACTATGCAACACTACTTCAGCGGTGCTCAAGCATTAAGTGCTGTCGAGCTTTACGCCGGTGCCTTCATCAGGAGTGACGGACTTAACTACACTGGAGTTAAGCAGAATGTTCAGAGAGTTGTGTTCAACCTCAACTTCCCGAGCAGGGCCGGGCTGCAGACCCCCTTCACAAATTTCACAGTAGTTTTAGATGCTAGTGAGAGGCTCCTAGGTGATCAGGCAGTACTGGCTGGGAGGTCAGCAGGTGAATTAGGTACCTACCTTGATGAAGCAAAGCTCTTCCTTAGAGCTCTAGCTGAGGTGCTCGAAGGTGGTGATGTGTCTGGCGCGCCCTTTACGTTCCCAATACCTACAGTGATGACTACGTCTAAGGAAATCTACAGTGACCCGGAGCTGTTTACTGCCATATTCAATACTGCTGCGAAACGGGGAAGCTTCTACTGGTTAAATACTAACGTGGTCAATCCTGACACGACCTACGCTATGTGCTGTAGAATAAACATTGATGTTGAAGAGATCGGGAGGTCGATCAAGCACGGGTCAGCAATGAGGTTGAGTGAGTTAAAGAGGGAGGTCGGTGAAGCCAGAGAAAAACTCGTTCAATTAGTTGAGAAACTGGAGCCTGGTGGCGTGTGGTCAATACCCGACGTTACAGGCAGCCTAGCCGTAGTGACCATCAACCTGCCGAGGCTTGTCCTCGAGTCAGGAAGTGATGACGGTGCATTCTATGAGGGGCTCTACACAATACTAGGGAGAGTCAGGAAGGTACTTAAGTGGTTCAGGGAGCGGTACTTGAGGCTAGCTAGGAAATACCCTGAATTCTACAGCATGCCGCTCATGTACGTGCCCGAAGTATTTGCTGAAGGAGCTACAACTTACTTCAGTACTGTAGGCATCATAGGGTTGCCTGAAGCTTCAGCAATAATGCAGCAGAACCCCGACCTCTGGTTAAGTAGTAGTTCAAGAAGTAGGAGGGAAGCAGCTGACTGGATGCGCAGGGTAGTTGAGTTCATAGTACATGCGGTGAGGGAGTGGAGCATAAGTGACTACGCACCCTACAATGTGGAGGAGGTACCTGGAGAGAGCGCGGCAGCCAGGCTGGCTCAAGCAGATGTAGAGCACTACCCGGAGGTTCTTGACTACTTGCCAGATCCTACCTCACCTATATACAGCACTAGTGTAGTCCCCTACTACGCTGACGTAGGTATGTCGGAGAGGGTCCACCTCGAAGCTATGGTGCAGAAGTACTTTACAGGTGGTGTAATGCTGCACTTATTCCTGAATGAAGAGCCCGATCCTGAAGCCCTAGCTAAGCTTACCAGGAGGTTGTCAGGTACTGAATTAATTTACTGGAGCTACACGCCAGCACTGACCATCTGCAGGAAATGCGGGTACAGGTCGGTAGGCACTGCCTGGGTGTGCCCTAGATGCGGCTCGGAGACGGAGGTATGGAGCAGGATCGTAGGATACTATAGACCAGTTAAGAACTGGAACCCTGCAAGAAGGAAGGAATTCAAGCAGAGGGTACATTATGGTAGGGGTCAAATGAGTTGAAGGTACAGATCGCTGGGATTAAGGACGTCTCACTGATAGATGTGTGCGGGGAGCCCTCGCTCACGATATGGTTCTGCGGCTGTAACCTTAAGTGTCCTTACTGCCACAACTGGAGGGTCGCTGAAGTATTTGAGAGCACTTGTTACTCGGCTGAATTGAGTGAGATCTATTTCGCTATTGAGTCAGCTAGCAGCATTGTTGACTACATACACGTAACTGGTGGGGAGCCCACCGAGCAGGTAGTTCAGTTACAGCAGATCTTCGAGTTCGCTAAGTCGGTGGGGCTTCGTACAAGCATAAATACGAACTGCTCCAATCCAAGCACTATCGAGTCACTCCTCAGGAAGGAATTAGTAGACCATCTAGCAACGGATGTTAAGGCACCCCCTGACCTCATGACAGGGCTTCCTAGAGATGAAGCCTTGAGGTACTGGAGGAGCTTTATTAAGACCTTAAGACTAGTTAGGGAACACGACGTGATTCTAGAGCTAAGGATCCCAGTACTCAAGTACGGCGCCGTGGGTTCCGAGCTAGTGGCTTCCTTAAAGAATTACCTAATGGAGGCCTTAAGCACCATCGAGGGAGTTAGCAAGGTAGATCTCGTCTTGAACCCGATATTGGGTCCCCCAGTAGTTGACTCAGTGAGAAACCCTGAGTGGTGCAGTAAATACGCAGTACCGGGAATGCGTGACATAGAGCTTGCTGAGGCATTAGTGAAGCCTCTGTACAGCAGAGCAAGCACCAGGCTAGCTCAGCACGCATCACTGATTCACTTAAGCCCTTAGCTCAAGTGTTTTAGGTTTAGAGTTTACGGGTTCGGAAATATGCCAGCACCTTACTTACATAGGTTGCAGTGTCTTCAAATCCTAAGCAATTCCTCCTCACTAATGAATCTCCTGTACCACTTCTCAAATTGCTGAGGAGTAACTATGTGGAGCTCCACAGGTGCCTCAGTATTTTTATATACCTCGACCATTATGTCGTACTTCCTGCTTATGTTCTCCGTGACAATTAATATATCAATGTCGCTGGCACCAGTCCACCCACCAGAAACAACTGAGCCAAACACGTACACTTCGGCTTCAGGATCGATCTTCCTGACCATCTCCTTAACTTCCTTTGCAATACTCATGAAGTTCTTCAAGTACTTCAGGAGTTTAAGCTCATAAGGCATCGACAACGGGCTTGAACACCTCCTTCACGAACCTCAAAAGATCTCTTGCCTCACCCTCCTCATACACTATTGGGAGATATCTTGACACAATGTAGGCTTCCTCTAATCTAGCAATGTAGTGGAGGTTCTTGACATTATTAACCAACTCCAATATTCTAGGATCGAAAAAGCCAAGTTCCCTGATTAATCTGCGAAGTGAGTGCGTTCTTGGGTAACTTCCTTTTCTGACCAGTAGCTTGTACTTGAGGATAAGCTGGCAATACTGCTCTAAATTAAAAACACTTAAATCGTATTCACCCTCCTCTATAAGCCTCACAGCATTCCTAAGGAACGCCTCAGCCCTTTTTCTAATTACATCAGCTTCCTCAAGTGACATTCAACCACCGATTCTGTGTATTAACCTCCTCTAGATAGTTAATATATTAGCAGAGATTAATTAAAGTAATAGCTAGTGCAAACTTATTAGGTTCGAGCGTATGCCACTGCGCTGAATGTTTAGTAAGTTTTACCTTTTAGTCTACGTGCTTTCTACCTGCCTCCTCCCTGAGTCTTTGCTTGTAAAGTTCTACTAGGTCCGGCCCTCTTAGTTCATGCAGTAATTGCTCCCTGAGTTCCGGGTGCTTGATGAAGTAGTGGATAGCATAGCTACATACAGGCTCAATCAACCACCCATTATTTAATGCTAGTTTGACTGCGTACTCCATGAGCTTGCCGGCTATACCCCTACCCCTGTACTGCGGCGGTGTGTAAGTGGTTGCCCGTGCATTATCTTTTGGGAATTATGAGTATTTTAGAAATTTGCACGGGCTTCTCCCTCAACCACCTCATGTGATTCAGTGGCTCATTGGGAGCTACATTGACCGCCACCACTCGGGCGGTCTTACGAGATACAATGACTAGTCTCCTGCCCCTGATGGTCACCATGCCGTCATTGGAGCGGGAGATAAGATTCAAACAAGCAATATATTGAGCATTGAATGTGAAGCCACATCTCTTACATTTGAATATTTCCTTATTTACTCTATTCCGCTTACCCACATGGCCACATATTGGACAAGTAATGGATGTTCCTTTAGCGTTTCTCCCCTCACGGTACTTCTAGATGGTTTTCATTACTTTTAATTTTGTGTGGGGGAGTTAGTTCTTGGTGCGGGTTCATTAGCTTCACCCGCACTTCATGGGGCTCAGTCGAGCCTAACGCCATAGGGCTCCCATCTGAGGTATACCTCACCGCATAGCGGATCATCTCATCAAGTAATAAGGAGTAGTTAAGAATACTTAAACCTACCGTAAAACCAGAAACAGCCTCAACCTCTAATACGCTTAATCTACGCTCATTGAATTTATAGTCAATATACTCTATGAATCTACGGTATGGGAAGGTGGATAGTCTATAGTTTAGTTGCTTACTCTTCTTCCTGCCGTTAAGTCTTAAGTCTTTGAGGTTCTCTCCTATCGTAATTAACCAGCAGGCAGTCAACACTATCCTCGTTAATATCTATGAAGAGCTTATTCCTATGCTCATTAACCTCAACATCCCTACGTATGGTTAGGAGCAGGTAGATACAGTTGCCATCAATCAGTATCCTAGAGTTCCCTAGCTTAGCACCCTCAAGCTCCCTCTTAGCATAATCGTACTCCATTACCAAGAATCTCAGATAAACACCACTACCCCCAGATATCGTTAGTACTAGGAAGCTATGCCTCCTCTCAAGCTTGTAGGTATCAACATGAAGTTCAATAACCCTATTATCTTCCACCTTGGGCGGTGATGGTGGCGACAACCTCTTCTTTTTCTTTTCTGGTAATCGCTTCCACTTATTCAATAACTTCCTGTAGCTACGGTACATTGCTAAAGCTCTCTTGTAAGCCCCCTGAACGAACTTATTATGCAGGTGAGGATATCTTTCTCTCAGAAAGCCGTAGCACAGTTCATGGGCTTTCTTCCTACTGTGAATATCATTTTTAATAACAATGACTAATGCTTCCTTTACCATTGATATGTAGTCATTAAGAAGAGAGAGTAATCGACTCTTATCGCTTCTTGTTAGTGGTGTGAGCTTAAGCTTAATTGTTTTCTCAATGGTTTTAGTTGTCGTCGCTTCACCTCTTCTACGACCTTTTTATCTTCTTAAACTTCTGTGAACGCTTACCATAGATTCTAGCGGCAAAGCTGATAATTATAGATACGAAATCCTCGATAAGCTCCTCCATATAGCCTTTTGCATGACGTAGCTGAAGCCTTCATAGGTGACGTAGTTAAGGCATATGAAGAATTATCCGGAGAAGTAAAAAGTGCAATTGAACTCAAGGTTATTGAAAAGCACATAAGAAATGACTTCCTGCTGGGACTGTTCAGGGAGTTCTATGAAGGTAAGACTACCGAGGCTCTAGTCACTAAGATCTGCGACTACCTAGCAACATACTTTCAGGCTACCTACTATGAGAAGCTAGGGTACGATGTAGGCGGCATTAAGTCGAGCACTTATGAGAGAGTGCTTGAATTAGCTGAGCACTTAGGTCTGAAGGAACTGGTCATCAACTACGTCAAGTCATCCCGGCCTTAGGGGTATTGAATTAATTTAGGGATTTGAATTTACTTTTGTGGGTGGTGGATTTTACATCTAGCTGAGGTAATTAAGGAGAACATCGTCAAGCTACTCAGGAAGGTAGTTACCTCAGTACCCGATGACATAATTGAGTCGTTAGCAGAGGTTAGGAGGAGGTCAGAGGGCTTAAGTTCTGAGTTGATGGATGCTGTTCTCGAGAACATTAGGTTGGCCAGGGGTGAGGGGAGGGCTGTCTGCCAGGATACTGGCTTGCTAGTGATTAAGTTGGTTATAGGTGATGAGTTCCCCTTAAGGCTTAAGGAGATAATTGATGCTATAATAAGAGGGGTTTCTAAAGGTACTGAGGAAATACCTCTAAGACCTAATGCAGTAGACCCGATATCTGGAAGAAACACAGGCAACAACATCGGTGAGCGAAGTCCCTGGTTCAGTATTGACGTAGCTGAGGGGGAGGTACTGGAAGTAAGTATAATGGCTAAGGGAGGCGGTAGTGAGTCAGCGTGCAGAGCACTCACTACATCACCTGCAGAGGGTCTCAGAATAGCGGCCGAACTTGCGGTGAGCGTGGTGGCCGAGCACGGCTTTAATTCCTGCCCACCACTCTTCGTTGGTGTGGGCTTAGGTGGCACGTTAGCCACAGCTACCGAAATAGCCTACGAGTCACTTCTCAGGCCAGCTGGTGTTAGGCACCGGAGCAGGAAAATATCAGAATACGAGGTATATCTCATTGAGTTATTAAATAAGCTGGGTATAGGTCCGGGTGGTGTGGGCGGCGGGCCTACCATAGCTGACGTACATGTTGAGACAGCTGCCCACCACCCGGCCAGCATGGGCGTGGCAGTTGTTGTTAATTGCTGGGCCCTAAGACGCGGAAGGATTAGGATCTCTCCTGATGGTGATGTAGAGTTCTTTAAGTACAAGCCAGGTGATGGGGTGTGGGTCAAGTGGTGAGGAAGTACTATCTGAAGACACCCCTCAGAGACTGTGATGTGAAGAAACTGGCTGTCGGTGACGCAGTCTATGTGTCAGGTACTATCTGTACCTTACGTGATAGGGGGGCTAGAAGATTAGTTGAGGCTGTTAACAGGGGTGAGGCCCTGCCAGTTGACCTAAAAGGATCCCTAGTGTACCATGCGGGGCCATTGGTTCGGAGGTGTGGTGAGTGGTGGGAGGTTGTTTCTGCTGGCCCGACGACAAGCACCAGGATGGAAGCCCACGACCCGAAGCTAATAGCTATGGGTGTTAAGGCAATCGTAGGTAAGGGGAGACTACTGGAAGGTACGAGGAGAGCATGTAGGGAATTCGGCGCCGTCTATATGCTGTATCCTGGTGGATGCGGGGCATTAGCTGCTAAGTCAGTTAAGAAGGTACTAGCTGTTTACTGGCTGGACTTAGGCATGCCTGAGGCGCTGTGGGTGCTTGAAGTTAAGGACTTCGGCCCCCTGTACGTAGTCATAGATTGTGAAGGAAAGGATCTTCTAATGAACCACTACCTACGTGTTCGGGGGAGACGTAATAAGCTCGTCAGTAGGCTCAGGGAGGGTGTTGGAGTGCATTACTGAGCTACTTAAGTAAAGGTAAAAAATATTTTATGTTCTTACTCGGAGAGCTTAGCTTTAATGCTCTCGATTCCTGCTGCAATAAGCGCTAATACCTCAATAACATTATACGCCTCAATGATATCTCTTGCCACATACTTTAAGGTGTATGCATCGACCCTCTCAATGCCTGGCACCGCCTCAGCAGCGTCCGCGTGTTCTGCCGACCTCATGGCCGCCTCCAGAGTTACTGGGCCATCTACCTTCAGTGGCTTAGCCGACCCGTCCTTTAACTTCTTGACTGCTCTACTAATCCCGCCTCTGAGTTCCTGAAGGAACTTCTGCAGTGGCTCCATAACTGCTGATGTTCTGGCTAGTGAGCGCTTGGCTAGGACGTACTCAGCCCAGGGGGTGCGCTGGGCGACCTCCTCACGGAGCTTGTCATCGCCAGCAACAAGTATGACTGGGACTCCGTACTGACCAGCTACTAGCGCATTTACGTAGAACTCACTTGCTTTCTCACCATTAATCCTTAGCTCATGGAATGCTGCACTACTGTATGTATGGTCTAATACACTGCGGACTGTGCCAGCGCATGAATGGTACCCTAAGAATAGAGTTGCACTGAACCCCTCGCTAATACATGGCACCATTGATAGAGGCCTCGGAAAGCCCCTGACAAGCCTAACGTAGTCAGGCATTTCATCGTAGACTACGGTACCCATATGTCCGTGGCTGTCAGCAACCCATACCTCAGTAAACCCCTCAGACTTCAGTACTTCAGCAGTGACCTTAGCCACTTCGGTCATGATCTTCCTTAATTCAGCAAAGGCTGAGTACTTAGGTACTACCTGAGTAAAACTGTAGATACCGGGAAGCCCCTCAGCATCTATTGAGACCAGCACTTTCATAGACTGCACCAAGTAAATATATACGTACGGGATACAAAATACTTACCTGTTAGGAATTCATTGCTGACGTGCTACAAATAGAGAACTACCCTTCAGGCTGAAGTAACTTAAGTATTGCCTCTACAACATCATTAGTTGATGACGAACCCCCTAAGTCTGGCGTCAGAGCCCTTCCCTCCTCAACAACTTCTCTTACAGCTTCACCGATCTCCACTGCTCTACTCACTAAGTAGTCATCGCTGTGCATTGTTCCCAAGTACTTCAGCATGAGGGTGAGTGCCGTGACAGCGCCTACAGGGTTAGCTACTCCCCTACCAGCTATGTCGGGTGCTGACCCATGCACTGGTTCGAAGACAGCTACTCCATCACCTATCTGGGCTGACCCACAGAGCCCTAGGCTCCCTACTAAGCCAGCTGCTAGGTCACTCAGTATGTCCCCGTACAGGTTGGGGGTTACTAAGACCTCGAACCTCTCAGGCTCCTTAATCATGTAGTAGGCTGCAGCATCAACAAAGACGTCGCTGGCCTCAATCCTAGGGTACTTCTTAGAGGTCTCGAAGAACACCTCCCTGAACAGTCCGTCACTGACTTTGAGTATGTTGGCCTTATGTACTGCGGTAACCTTCCTGAAGCCCTCGACCAATGCGTACCTAAAGGAGAACTCGATCACCTTCTTGCATCCGGACCTAGTGATCACTCTGGTTGATAGGGCTACGTCCCTGAACCTACCCTCAACACTGCGGTACAAGCCCTCAGTGTTCTCCCTAACTATGGTGAAGTTTAGGTCCTTAAGTGACACCCCTCTAAAGCTTCTGAAGGGCCTCACATTAGCGTAAAGGCCTAGCTCCTGCCTCAACATAACGTTAATACTCCTGTACGTTCCCGGCCCGGGTAGAGTTGTTAGCGGCCCCTTAATGGCAGCTCCCAAGGACTTAATCGTATCTATTGCGCCGTCCTCCACGGGCTTGCCTGACTTCTTAAAGTACCCGTATCCAGCGCTGATCCTCACTAACTCAAAATCCCTGTCGACCGCCTGCAGAAGCTTCAGTGCTGCACCTACTACCTCAGGCCCTATTCCATCACCTTCTATGACCCCTACCCTATACCTCCTCACCATGGTAGACTACCGTACTTCCTGATGTACTCGATAATGCCCCCACATCTTATTACTTCAAGTATCTCCTTCGGGTAAGGTTTGAAGCGCTCCTGCACATCCTTGCTCTCGTTAGTAATGACGCCTTCTTCTAGATTTACTGAGATGATGTCACCATCCTCAGTAATTCTTGGTACTAAGGTAGCTGTGATTACTGGCAGCCCTATGTTGGTAGCATTCCTGAAAAATATTCTAGCAAAGCTCTCTGCTACTACAGCACCTACACCGACCAGCTTAAGAAGTCTAGGCGCGTGCTCTCTACTAGACCCCATCCCGAAGTTCCTGCCAGCAACCAATACATCGCCCTCCCTGACCTTCTCATGGAATCCCGGGATCACCTCCTTAAAGACGTACGGGATCATGCCCTCTAGACTTGATATTGACTTGAACTTATACTTACCTGATATTATGTGGTCCGTACTGATGTTGTTACCGAGCTTCCAGGCCCTACCCCTTATTCTAAGACCCATGAGTACCACCTCAACTAAGGTACTTCTTAGGGTTAACTATCCTACCCTCGACAGCCGCTGCAGCTGCCGTGGCGGGAGAGGCCAGGTAGACCTTACTGTCCCTGTGACCCATCCTGCCAACAAAGTTTCTGTTACTTGTTGAGACAGCTACCTCACCAGGCCCTAGAAGTCCTAGGTGGGCACCTATGCAGGGGCCGCAGGTTGAGTGAGCTATGAAGCACCCTG
The DNA here is from genome assembly GCA_021158735.1 of Desulfurococcales archaeon. Taxonomy (GTDB): domain Archaea; phylum Thermoproteota; class Thermoprotei_A; order Sulfolobales; family NBVN01; genus B83-G16. Next base: position 10,355 of record JAGGUC010000114.1, read on the forward strand.
CCTCAGCTAAGACCTCTAGGACGCCGTCTCTAAGCAACTCTAAGAATACCTTACGTGACGCAGGTATTGCGACACACCTAACACCTTCCTTCACCCTCCTTCCCTTAAGAATCTTGGCAGCCAGCAGGAAGTCCTCGTACCTGCCGTTCGTGCAGGACCCGATGAACACCTGATCTACCTCAGTACCCTCTACCTCACTAACCTCCCTAACATTGTCTACGTTAGGTGGTGCAGCTACCTGAGGCTCCAGCTTACTTAAGTTAAAGTTCAGTTCGTCCTTATACTCAGCTCCCGGATCAGCGCTAAGCTCATCGCCATTGTCAGCACCGTAGATTCTGAGCCAGCTCGCCAGTACCTCATCGGCTGGGAAGAGCCCTGCCTTAGCTCCTACCTCAACACACATATTGCTTATTGTCATTCTGGACTCGACTGAGAGGTGCTTTAATGCTGTCCCCTGGAACTCAGCGGCAAGGTATGTCAGGCCGTCGGCTCTGACATTTCCAATTATGTTCAGAATTACGTCCTTGCTGGTGACCCACGGCTTGAGTTTCCCATCAAGTAGTACCTTAATTGACTCAGGAATCCTTAGCCATATCTTACCTAGCGCGAAAGCTATTGCTATGTCCGTGCTGCCCACGCCTGTGGCAAAAGCTGATAGAGCACCCAGCGTTACTGTGTGGCTGTCCGCGCCAACTACTACGGCTCCAGGGCGCACCAACCCGCTCTCAGCAACAACTTGGTGGCATATGCCCTCACCCACATCAAATAACCTGACACCGAACTCTCTGGCGAACGACCTAAGTTGCTCATGAACCTTAGCCACCTCTACATTCGGTGGTGGTGACGCGTGATCGATAACCAGCAGTACTTTAGAGGGATCGTGCACCCTGTATAGTCTCTCATTCTCCTTCATAACCTTAATGGCCAGCGGTGCAGTCCCGTCATGAGCGTACGCCAAGTCAGCATCAATTACTATGAAATCCCCCGGACTTACTCTCCGCCCTACCTTAGCCGACAATATCTTCTCGGTCAGTGTCATGCCCGTCATTTAGGACACCCCATTCCTCACAGCAGTATCTCTGACTTCTGGGAAGTACTTAATAATTATCTCAAGTACTTCTTCATCATTAAGCGAAGTCCTTAAGGAATCTTCTTGAAATAATTTAAGCACGTCACTGTAGGCCTTCTCAACCCTCGGGTCCTTCTTGAGCTCTTTAATCCTCTGTGGGTCAACTCTCCCTCCGTCCAGTCGCGTTGCTACCCAGAGAGCTATAGCTGACTTCCCGGAGTATGGATTTATCGATATAGTGTACGGTACCCCAAGCACTTCTACAGGGTTGAAGGGAAGGTAGACCTTAGGGTTCTTGATTAGGCCGTCAATATGTATTCCTGCCTTAGTTCTGAAGGCGTTCTCACCTAGTAAGGGGTGGAATTCAGGCACCCTGAAGCCCATTGATTTCAGGAGTTCGGCTGCATCCTTAATAGCTCTTAAGTTTGCCGTACCGTCATCACCCCTAATACCTACGTAGTGAACCAGCATAACTTCTAGGGGGCAGTTACCTGCCCTCTCACCTATTCCTAGTAGCGTGCAGTTGGATGACCTAGCACCGTAGAGCCATGCAACTAAGTGATTAGCAACTACGAGGCCTAGGTCATTGTGTCCGTGGAACTCTATCCACCCACCAGGTACTCCCGCCTCCTCCATGATGTACTTAAGGACTGCGGGCACACCCCTTGGCGGCGGGACGTCAGGGAATGGCAATCCCAGACCTAAGGTGTCAGCTAACTTGATCCTGACAGGCACGCCATACCTCTCACTGAGCTTCATCAGCCTTCTTGCCAAGGGCAACACGTTCTTCTCGGGGTCAGCGCGGGTGAAGTCCTCGAGAGTACTCATGACTTCGATCCCGGACTTCAGAGCTTCCTCAACAACCCTCACGTACTTCTCGATGGCTGACTCACGGCTCATACCTAACTTAAAGTATATCTGATAGTCGGAGATCGAGCTTAAGATCACGGCCTTGTCAAGCCCTGCGTCCTTGACTAGCTTAAGGTCACTGAATGAAGCCCTGATCCACGCTACTGGCTTAGGGTACTTGAACCCTAACTCCTTGATTTTAGAGACGAGTTTCCTGTCCTTATGAGTGTACAGAAACAGCTCCGTGGTCTCTATTGCACCGCTCCCGCCTAGCTTGGCCAGCACTTCATAGATCTTGAGGCCCTCATCAACCGTGAAGGACCTCCACCCCTGCTGCCCATCTCTGAGCGTGGTGTCCGTTACAACTATGTTCGTATTCCTACTGTTGAGTCTGGGAGGGTGGGTGAACGGGAACAGATCCTCGTAAAGCACTAGGTCATTACTCACATCACGCACCGTGAGTACTTGGTGGTGCAGGGATAAAAAGAAGGAAGGTAATGAAGTGCGAAAATAATTGATAATCACCTTGACGGAAACAAAATTGATTCATGTATTCCAGGTGCGGATGCAGCACGTTCAAGAAAGATTTCATTTAGCCTAATGAAAAATCTCCCCAGCGAGTAAGAAATCAGCATAGTCGCTGCTGAGTCAGTAAGTAATTATTGACTGAGTACTGCTTCACATTAGTAAAAACTAATTAGTTAGTGGACGCCTATTACCGCAGTCAGCGCCATGCCCTGAGAATGATCATTGTGTTCGTTCCAGACACTCCGGGAACGGACCTTATCTTATCTATGCACCTATTGATAATGTCTATGCTCGGCGCCCTCAGGAGCACCAGTATGTCGTTTTCCCCAGTAATTTCATAAACTACCTCCACACCCTCTATCTTAATTATTTCTTTAGAGACCTCAGGGACGGGTTTCGGTGGTGCAGTCTTAACGAGCACTGCCGCCCTGACCTCATTTACTAGCTCATACTCGATAGTGAACTTCCTGATCACGTTCATTTTCCTCAACTTCTTGAGCCTCTTCCTGACAGCTGACTCACTAATACCTAGCTCCTCAGCCAACCTAGCATATGACATTCTGGCATTCTCCTTCAGCAACTTGAGTAGCTGGAGGTCTATCTGATCTAACTCAACCACACCTAACACCTCACAACCGTGCCGAAACCACTTAATGCTTGAGTTATGGGCCTCTGTACGAGGCCCGACGAAATAATAACTTTCTTAGTGCCTGACTCAAGCACTTCCCGTATCATTAATAACTTTCTATTCATCCCAAACCCTACCTTCTTAACTAACTCATCTATACTCCCCGCCTTAATTTCCTTAACTAACTCTCCATCAACCAAAACACCGCTTACGTCGGTTAAGAAGACTAGCTCCTCAGCCTTGAGCGCCCTAGCTATCGCACAGGCACCCTGATCCCCGTCAACATTCAGTAGTGTCCCGTCATCAGCAACAGCAACAGGTGCTACAACCACCACATACCCCATCCTTAAAAGAGACGTCACTAAGTCGGCGTTAACCCTCACAACCTTCCCCGTGAAACCTCCTTCAATAACTCGCTTCCTCCCCCTCTCATCAAGTACTAAGATCCTCTTCTTCCTCTCAGCAGTGAGGAGTCCTCCATCAGCACCAGAGAGCCCTACAGCGCTGACACCCAGCGACTTAAGGGCGGCAATCATCTCCTTGTTTATCTTGCCAGCCATAACCATTACGTAGACGTCGAGTTCATCTCTATCAGTGTACCTGCTCCTCACACCGCTGGGTGAGATAACGAATTTAGGTTCAATACCGAGCCTCCTCGAGTACTCGCTGACTACATTACCCCCGCCATGCACCAATACGACGTCTAGTTCTCTAGAAACACTAGCTAGGTCCTCAAGGATCTCCCTCAAGTTCTTTGTTAAGGCCCTACCACCAACCTTAACGACGAGAACCAAGCCACTACAACCTCCTACACTGGTTTTAGCGGCGGGAACTTCAGTCCTTCGCCCTCAGGGAATCCTGCAGATATGTTAAATGCCTGAACCGCTTGGCCAGCAGCACCCTTAACAAGGTTGTCTATTGCTGAAAAAGATTTAATGACGCCTAACCTCTCCTCCACCGCGAAGCTCACGTCAGCGAAGTTACTGCCTATAACGTACTTAGGGTTCGGGTACTTGTGGGGGGAGTTACGTACCAGCCTTACGAAGGGCTCCCTACCGTAGGTCAGTGCGTAAGCCTTCATGAGATCCTTCGCACCAACTTCACCTGAAGCCCTCACGTAAGCTGTCGCCAGTACCCCCCTCACGCACGGCACTGCGTGCGGCGTTAATGAAACACTGATCTCAGATCCGGTCACAGCCCCGAGCTCCTGCTCGACCTCAGCAACGTGTCTGTGGCCCTCAGCTGAATAAGGCCTCACACTACCCTCCCTCTCCGGGTGGTGGTCAGGCAGTGAGGGCTTAGAACCTGCCTCACTACTCCCTGCTTTAACGTCAATAACCACGAAGCTCAGGTCACCTACACCTCCCCTAGCAAGTGGGAGGAGCGCGAGTATTGAAGCTGTTGCATTACATCCTGGAACAGCTATTAGTTGCGCGTCCCTCAGCTCACTCCTCCGGAGCTCAGGCATCCCGTAGACAGCCTTCCTAAGGAGGTCGGGGTACGGGTGCTCGAACCCATACCAGTACCTGTAGGCTTGAGGGTTCTTAAGCCTGAAGTCAGCGCTTAAGTCAATGACCTTCATTCCCACCTCAAGGAATGCAGGAACGTACTTCATTGACACACCATGTGGTAGTGAGAGGAATACCGCGTCAGCTCTCTCAGATATCAGGTCTGTATCTAGCTTACTGAACCGTAAGTCCCTGTAGACCCCTCTCAGATTGAAGTGTACGTAGTGAACAGGCCTCCCAACATGCTCTCTTGAAGTCGCTACAGTAACCTGAACTCCCCTATGTGTGGCTAGGAGTCTGAGCAGTTCACCGCCAGTATATCCTGAGGCACCTACTATAGCTACTCTAGTCACTATCACCACCAAAGCACTAGTGTTTAAAGTGGGGCAAGGTTTTTAAATATTAAAAATTTTAGTTAGTGCGGAATCAGAACCTAGAATAATAGATGTTGTGCGGAATCAAGATCGGAATACATGTTGATTGTTCATGTAATGGTAAAGAAATATTTTTAATTACTGGCTACCCCTAAGAAAAGGTGGTTCGAGGATGAGGTTCAGGTGCCCAATATGTGGTCTGGACGTAGATGTACCTGATGACGTGATCTCAGGTGAGATAGTGGAGCATGACTGCGGCGCGGTTCTAGAGGTAGTTATGCGTGACGGAGGTATTTCATTAAAGCCGCTTGAGGGCGTACAGGAAGACTGGGGTGAGTAGGGAGTTGGTGGGTGCTGCTGAGGCATGGTAGTTAGGGTCGGTGTTGCCTACGACATACTGAGGTGGGAGGAGAGAGCAATAATTAATGCTGTGAAGGCTGCAGGAGCTGAGGTACAGCTACTCCATACTGAGTCACTCACGATCAACTTAGGTAAGAGAAGCGAGGGTCCCGGTGCTGATGTAGTACTTCAGAGGTGCACCAGTCACGCACTGGCAGTGGAATCTACGGTAGCCCTGGAGGGTATGGGACTCAAGGTCATTAACTCCTCTAGGGCAGTATCGGTAGCTGTTGATAAGGTGTGGACAGCTTCAGTACTTAAGTCCAGCAACATACCTACCCCAGTGACTGCCGTAGCTTTCAGCCCTGAGGCAGTATTCAGTACTGCTGAGAAGTTAGGGTACCCGGTTGTTGTGAAGCCCGTTAACGGGAGCTGGGGCAGGATGGTCTGCCTAGCCAGGGATAGGGAGGAGCTGAGGGCAATTGTAGAGCATAGGAGGTACTTGCCGGGAATTAACTCTAAGGTCTACATAGTTCAGGAGTTCATCAGGAAGCCCGGAAGAGACTTAAGGATTTTCGTTGTCGGTGACGAAGTACCGGTAGCTATCTATAGAGTAAGTCAGCACTGGATAACTAATACAGCAAGGGGTGGTAGGGCAGTTAAGGCTGAGGTTGACGAAGAGCTTGAGGATCTAGCTCTGAGAACTGCTGAGGCTATCGGCGGTGAGGTACTCGGTATTGACGTATTCGAGGGCCCGGAGAGGGGGTACCTGGTAAATGAGGTAAACGCCATGACGGAATTCAAGAACACCGTCAGGGTAACTAAGTATGAGCTGCACTCCAAGATAGTAGAGTACGCCATCTCAGCAATTAAGAGGTAGGTCATCGTGCTCAAGTACTTGAGGTTTTATGAGGAGCGCGGCCTCAGGGTCGAGAAGGCTCTGAATCAGTATGTGTGGGATGTCGAGGGCAGGAAGTACCTAGACATGCACACATGTCACGGCGTTGCCTTCCTGGGTCACGGCAATCCACACATAGTTGAGGCACTCAAAACTCAGCTAAGTAAATTAATGGTTACCTCTACATCATTCAGTACCTCTGTAATGGATGAAATGCTCGGAGCCCTCTCAAAAGTAGTGCCTGAGAAGTTCCAGTACGTAACACTACTTAATAGTGGGTCAGAAGCTGTTGAGTTGGCGCTCAAGATAGCTAAGAGGATGACTGGCAGGAAGTCACTAGTAGCTTTTACCAGTTCCTTCCACGGCAGGACCTTGGGTGCTCTCTCAGTAACCCATAACCCCAGGTATAGGAAGGACTTCGAGCCACTCATACCTAACGTTAAGTTCGGCAGGTTCAATGATGCTGAAGCACTCGATGACTTAATCACTGAGGAGACAGCAGGGGTGATCGTAGAGGTAGTTCAAGGTGAGGGGGGAGTTAATCTAGCTACTCATGAGTTCATCCGTGAATTAAGGAGAAGAACCTACGAGGTAGGAGGCCTACTAATCATTGATGAAGTTCAGACAGGCTTCGGAAGAACAGGGAAGGTGTGGGCGCACGAGTACTATAGTATTCAGGCAGATGTCCTGCTAGCCGGCAAGGCACTGGGCGGGGGCTTCCCAGTGAGTGCTGTCTTCATGCCGGGTGACATCGCCTCTAAGGTCATGAGGGGGGATCACGGAAGTACCTATGGCGGTAATCCACTGGCCTGCGCAGCTGTTAAGGCTTCAGCCGAGCTACTCGTCAGGGAGTCCGTCCCGGCTAAGGCCGAGGCTGCAGGGTACGAACTCCTTAAAGCCCTCAGGTCAGAACTCGATGGTGTTAAAGTCGTGAGATCTATTAGAGGTCTCGGACTTATGGCCGGTATTGAGCTCAGATTTCTTCCCAGCCCCGTGCTGAGGTGTGCCCAGGAGGGCGGTGTACTACTTCTTAAGGCAGGCGCCACAGTCGTCAGGCTCCTGCCACCCTACATGATCAGTAAGGAGGACATCAGGTGGTGTACTGACGTTGTCAAGGAGTGCCTACAAAGACTTAGTAGTAGAATTACTTAGAACTCTCGTTGAAACCTACAGCCCTACATTTGAGGAAGCTGAGGCTGTGGAAAAGCTGAGGCGATTTACAGAAGATAAGCTGAGCTACGATAAGGTCGTGGTTGATGGAGTAGGCAACTTAATAGCTTCGTTCGGCAGCGGCGACAGGTCAGTAGCTCTCGTAGGGCACATAGATACCGTGCCGGGTTGCCTCAGGGTCAGTTCTGAGGGTGGAGTAATAAGGGGGCGTGGTGCCGTAGACGCTAAGGGTCCTCTAGCAGCAGCCTTCGTAGGTGCCTCACTAGCTAGGGAGTTGATTGGTAACGATGATCTGAAGGTCTACGCCATAGCGCTTGTAGGTGAGGAGGGACCTAGTCACGGTGCCTGGAACTTAGTGAGGTCCGGATTCAGCACGGACTACGTTGTTATTTGCGAGCCCTCAGGTACTGTTGATGTGGTGATCGAGTATAGGGGGAGTGCCACACTAACGTTTAAGTGCTGGTCGAAGGGCGGGCATACCTCAGGCCCTCACGCCAGTGAGTCGGCATGTGACAGCCTAATCAGTGTGTGGGAAATGATAAGAAGTGAGTTCTCAGGTAGTTCAGCGAGCGAGTTCTCCGCTGCATTAACTAAGTTGTCATGCGGTGACGGAGGTCCCGTACTCCCAAAGAGCGGTGTCATGAGGGTCAACATTCGGGTGCCGTACGGTATGGGCTATGATGAATTCAGTAAATTAATAAGTGAGTTGAGGATTCCGGGGAACTGCTGCGCAATTTTGGAGTCATTCACAGAATCTGTTAGAGCACCTGTAAATACAGCAGTGGTCAGGGCACTCTATAGGGCCTTGATCAAGCAGGGTCTGCGGCCCAGGCTCGCCAGGAAGTTAGGTACTAGTGACATGAACATACTTTACGGGAGGGTCAGCACCGAGGTAGCTGCCTACGGCCCTGGAGATCCAGCACTCTCACACACCGACGAAGAATTCATTACTGTTGACGACCTGGTTATGGGAATGCTGACGTACGCTAATGTAATTAAGGAGTTAAGTGAATTGAGCCGTAGGGCTTAGTAGGTTAGTGATGAGTTGGGTTCCTTGACCGGGCTGGTGAGGTCGAGGTCCGGGTTCTGAGGTCCATTACGGGGATTCGCTTACTTTATATTTCATCTAAGGTCTTTGTAATTAGGTAGTAAAATTAGTTGAGAGGTTAGTTAATGGGGTACGAATACAGTAAGTTAAAGAACAGGTTGGTTGGTGCAACCAGGAAGTTCCTTCAGTCACTGACGACAGCCCAGTACGTTGTCGCTAATGTTGCGCTGAGCAAGCGAGGGAGAGTTGACTGCTCCGTCAGGTATGGGAGAACAAGCATTGCATTTAGGTTCAAGGTTCCTGAAGGAGCTTTCGATATTAATGACCTGGTGGTGCTCTGCATAGAGTCATCTAGAACCAGGTTCAGGTTCTTGGAAGGTACGTTCTCATTCATAATTTTCGCAGCAATAATAGCTGCATGGTACATGATTCCGCCGACCGCACCTGACTTCGTGAGGATCGTAGTACCTGCACTCATCATTGCTCTAGGCAGCATAATATCGGCAATATCAAGGGTTCGGTCAGCGATATCCATGAAGCGTCTGAAGTCCCTCAAGGAGCAGTACAGAATACTTACCGTCACAGACGGGATGAGCTCCAATGCCTACGAAATGTTCTCAGAGATCGTGTCGGATCTACTGTTATCCGCGAGAACTAGAGGGACAGCAGCACTCAGGAGCGGGGACGTAATGGAAATGATCAGGAAGAAGTACCCTCAGCTGCTTGGGGTACTAGGGATAATTGAGGTAGGTAAGACAGCAAAACCCATTAAGTAATCAGGACTCAAGCACCCTCCTGAGCACTACCCTATATACGAGCAATCCGAGAGTAAACACAGTTACAGCCGCCGCGATGACGACAGGGGTCTTAGGGAGCGCGGCCTCCACACCGAGTCCGTAGCCCAGAACTCTCCTCGCAGTGTCAATAGCTGCTGTCGCCGGGTTCATCAGAGCGAAAGTCTTAAGGGGTTCGGGCAGGAATTCTGGAGGAGGCCACCACATACCTGATGTGAACATGTAGGGGAAGGCTATTGCCATGATCAGTGCTTCAGCCGCTCTTGCGGATCTAGCTACCACGCTGACTATGAGCCCCACCCCAATGAAGAATATTGCCGCCAGCCCTAAGTGAGCTATAGCTAGCCAGCATGCAGGACTTAATAGACTGAAGCGTATAGTAGCACCAACAGCCAGTCCAATGGCTACCGTGGCTATTGCTGAGATAGTTATTACGGCGAGGCAGCTCAGCACCTTACCCGTCAGCAACTCCAGCGGTGTGATAGGTGATGCAAGGAGCCTGTGTAGAGTGCCCTTCTCCTTCTCCTCAACAACTGAGGTGGCACCTACTGCGAGACCTGAGAACAGAGCCTCAACACCTATGACGCTGATGACCATGAATCCCAGTACGTCAGCCCTACTGACCAGGTTCTTAGGCCTGACGACCTCTACTGTGGTGTTGATGGGGTTAGCCAGACCCATTACCCAGTACTTGATCATGGAGAGGTTGAAGTAATTGCTGTAGGGACTGCTGAAGTTGCCTCCATACAGCTCAATATACTTAATAGCTATCTCAGCCCTCCTAATAGCGAACTCTCTAGCAAAGCCTGCGAGGAAGCCCTCGACAACTCCCTTACATACAGTTACTGCTGAGGGATCCCTGTAAAACACATAGGCCTTGATCCATGTCGGGAAATCCGAGGTAGTGTTCCGCGTAAATCCTTCAGGTATGTAAAATCCTGCATCCAGAGAACCCTTGGTCAGCTGGTCAAGCATTGTGTTGAGGTTGCTGAACTCCTTAATGCTAAATATCTTTGACTTATTTAGAACGCCAATGAATATCCGGCTTAAGTTGCCGCTGTCATCACTGCACACACCTGTTTTTAAGGTCAGCTCAGTTTGAGGTGGTACCCAGACGAAGGCCGTCATCAAGACCAAAATTATGGGGAATATGACTGCCCAGAATATGGTGGACTTATCCCTTAGGGATAGCTTAATGTCTTTTTTAGCGAGTATGAGGACCCTCCTCAACGACAGCATACTACGTCAGCCCCCTCCCAGTTAATTTGAGGAAAACGTCTTCTAATGTTGGCTCGGTAACCCTGATCGTCACCGGCCTAACCCCCGCAGTCAGGAGTGCCTCGGCTACCTTAGGTAGCAGCACCTCATACTCATCGAGGTACACCCTAATTGTTGAGTCTTTAATAAGTACCCTACCCCCAGTACTCAAGGGCCTGAGGACCTCCTTAATACCTGGCCTCGGGTTAGCTACCTCAACCTCAACGATAGTTAGCTCACCGACCTTCTTCTTCAGCTCCTTCGGTGACCCAACAGCAATTACACTGCCCTCATTAATTATAGCTACCCTATCAGCTAGCGCTTCCGCCTCCTCCATGTAGTGGGTAGCCATCAGAATAGTCTTTCCGGACCTCTTGAGCTCCTCCAGAATTGACCAGACATCACGCCTTGAGGAGGGGTCTAGACCTGTGGTTGGTTCATCAAGTATCAGTACCTTGGGGTCGTGAATAAGGGAGGCAGCGATACTTAACTTCTTCTTGAGACCTCCGGAGTAGGTCC
>JAGGUC010000039.1 GCA_021158735.1 Desulfurococcales archaeon
TACAAGCCTGAAGTAGTTGTTAAGTCGCTGAAGACCCTCGGCTACAGCTTCACGCCTGAAGACCTGGTTAAGCTAGGTAAGAGAATATACGTTGAGAAACACTCAATAAAGCTGAAGGAGGGCTACGACCCCCTCAAGGTCAGGATACCTGAGAGAATACTTGAGACACCGACACCACACGGCAAGCTCTCTAGCGATTACATTAAGGAGGCGTTGAAGGCCTTTAAGGAAGTCCTCAGCGAGTTCAGGAGTGAGGTTGGGAAGAATTAAGCGGCGTTGCCCCTCAGACACGGCTAGATCATGCGATAGTACCCGAGCCGTGAGGTACAGCACACCTAAGGACATTTAATTTCCTTAGGCACGCCATGACCTTCTGACCCAGCACCACATCATGATAGTGCCGTCCCTGAGGTCTGGCACCACTAATACTGCACTACAGAGTTAATATGTTGATATGGGTTTAGGTAGCTCATGCTTTGTGTGCTGCCCCAACCAGCTCAGTGATGCTGCCCGCCCCGAAGTACTGGAGCCACTTTCTAAGACCTTCCAGAACGTCCTCAACTATCCTGTCATTACTGACTAGCGCCGTACCTACCTGAACGGCTTTAGCACCGGCCACTATGAATTCCGCCGCCGTCTTCCAGTCAAGGATCCCGCCAACACCTATGATCTCTGCCTGATACTCCCTGTAGACGTCGTACACCACCCTTACAGCAATCGGGTGTATCGGAGGTCCTGACAGCCCCCCATAAACTGCTGTCAGCACGGGCCTGAGAGCGTAGACATCTATGTAGATCCCCTTAACCGTGTTGATCAGTACTAGAGCTTCAGCACCTGCCTCAAGAGCCTTACTGGCAGCCTCAACAACCCTGTCACTCAGGCCCAGCTTTGCGAGCACTGGCACTGAAGTAACTGACGCTACGGACTCAACCACGCTCCTGACCTTCAGCGGGTCGGCACCCAGCTCTAATCCATACCCCTCAGTGTGGGGGCAACTGAGGTTCAGCTCCACTGCGTCAGCACCGACGCGCTGTGCCTCACAAGCTACTTCAGCGAATTCCTTCTCGGACCTGCCAGCTATGCTGACTATTATAGGTACATTAAGCTTCTTGGCAACACTGACTAGCTCCTTAATGGTTCTCTTACCTGGGTTCGCCAGACCTACAGCATTTATCAGCCCGCCTGTCGGGAGCCTGACTATGGTCGGTGGCTTAAAGCCCTCCCTCGGCTCCGGGGTTATTGTCTTAGTCACTATTGCCGAGAACCCTAACTTAGCTAACTTAACAACACCTCCTGGAGTATTCCCTAAGACACCGCTTGCATTCATTACTGGGTGCTTAAGCCTTAGAGAGGCAACAGTAACCTCGAGTGACATTGCATTAACCTCAGCTACTTTTGTGAGGTATTACATTATAAAGTACCTGTGGGGGTTTAAATGGATTGTATTCCTACTTCCGTTTCCTCGGACCGTATCACTCTATGCGTTTTTGTTTCGTTGTGGTACGGTTTCATTGGTTCCACCTCACCTTCACGGCTCATCCCATAGGGTCGTGGGTGGTGGCCGAGCCCAACAGCATGAGGCCCCATCCAGATCATGCCCAGCGGGCTCGGAACATAGCTCCCATCACCCGCATACCCGTGAAAACAGTGAGACACCACATTACAAGTACTTTAACTCAAAACATTCAAAACACTACAGTTTAATGTTTCTGCCCCCTCCTGAGCGCAACATCAACTAAGTAATCCATTACTTCAGAAGCCCTGAATGCTGGACCGTCCCTGCATAATCTAAGCCCAGTACTCCCTAGGACGCACCTCCCGCAGACGCCGAGCCCGCACTCCACCATCGACTCAAGGATCAGTACTGGGTCTATTCCGACCCTCATGCTGAGGTCAGCTACAGTGATCAACATGTCGTTAGGTCCTGCGGCAACTACTTGAGTATTCTCTAAATCAGGAAGTACCTCCTCAGCCAGATCCGCAGCCCTCCCACAGAAGCCTACACTACAGTCCTCTGTGCAGATAGTGAGGTTGCAACCAGTTACTTCCTTGAAGTAGAATGGCACCTCACCTACATCTTCTCTAGCCCTAGTCCCCCATATTACGGCTGCGAGGAGACCCATGTCACTGAGCCCCCTAGCTAGCTTAATTATTGGTGCTAGCCCTGTCCCGCCAGCAATGAGCACGTACTTAGATCTAGCACTGACAGCCAGTGGCTTCCCCAGGGGACCTACGACACCGACCATCTTACCCTTAGAGTTAGCTAGCGCCCTAGTACCCTCACCCCTGACTGAGAAGAATATGTGTATCCTGCCTTCATCGCTGTTAGCTATACTCATTGGTATGTAGTCAATTCCAGGTAACCAGATCATGACGAACTGAGCCGGCCCAGGAGGGTCTTCGAACTGCTCGAGGAGCTCTAGCTCAGCTAGTAGGTACCTCCTAGATAGTCTCCTCACTCTAGATACTCTAGCATGTCTTAATACACCGTACTTATCCTCCTCAAATAAACTCAGCTTAGGTGGCTCAGCGAACCTGTGAATTACCTCTTCCCGTACATCCGTGCTCAGAGTCCTAGCCAAAAGCCCAACCAAACCACTACTTCTGAGTATTTAAAATCTCCGTATTTTGAACTTCTTAGTGTACTCAATAACTTCGTCATATACCTCCCTACTGA
>JAGGUC010000057.1 GCA_021158735.1 Desulfurococcales archaeon
GAGAAAATAGGGGGAGGCGGAAAGGAAGTAAGGGTTCAGTAAAGACTGTTCAATGCGATCAGTGTGGGAGGTTAGTACCTGAGGATAAGGCAGTATGTGTTACGCGTTGGTACTCTCCGGTTGACCCACAGCTGGCGGCTGAATTAGAGAAAAAAGGAGCTATTATAGCGAGGTACCCGGTAACGAAATGCTACTGTGTTAGTTGTGCAATATTCTTAGGAATTATTAAGGTAAGACCAGAGGAGGAAAGGAAGAGGAGGGGGATCGGCAGATAAAAACACTGGGTTCAATCTAGTAGGGGTGTGAAAAATGAAGATTCCAAAGAAGATACGGACATATTGTCCGCGCTGCCGGACGCACACCGAACATTCAGTCACTATATATAAACACAGTAAGAGGAGAGCGCTAGCAGAAGGTGAGAGAAGGTATAGGAGAAAGCAGGAGGGCTACGGAAGTAAAAGGAAGCCCGAGCAGAAACGATTCGCTAAGGTCACTAAGAACGTCGTCCTCAAGCTTAAATGCACTAAATGTGGATACTTAAGTCACAGGAGAGGTATAAGATTAAAGAAGTTCGAGTTGGTCGAGGTGGTGCGCTAATGAAGAAGAGGAAGATACTAATACCGATGCCCAAGTCTAGGTTCATCAAAGTTAAGTGTCCTTCTTGCGGCAATGAGCAGGTAGTATTTGACCACGCGACCTTTCCTGTGCGGTGCCTAGTGTGTGGTACTGTTCTTGTCGTACCTACGGGTGGTAAGGCGAAGATACTGGGTGATGTAGTTAAGATATTAGGGTAAATTCAGGGATTAATGTAGTTCAGTTGCTTTTATGGAGGGTTAAGCATTGGTGAGAAAGCGTACGCCCTTACCAAGGGTCGGAGAGCTTGTCATAGGTACTGTCAAGAAGGTATTTGATTATGGTGCTTATCTATCATTAGGTGAGTACAATAATATTGAGGCGTACCTGCCGTGGTCAGAGGTGAGTTCAAAGTGGGTTAGAGATATAAGGGACTTTGTTAGGGAGGGTCAGCGCATTGTTGTTAAGGTGATTAGAGTCGACCGGAGGAAGAGACATATAGATGTATCCTTAAAGCGTGTTAACCCCTCTGAGCAGAGAAGGAAGCTTCTCGAGTGGAAGAGGGCGCAGCGGGCTGAGAAGATTCTGGAGATCGTAGCCAAGAGAATAGGTAAGAGCCTCGATGAGGCGTATAATGAGGTTGGGTGGAAGCTCGAAGACTATTACGGTGAGATATATGCTGGGCTTGAAGAAGCTTCATACAGAGGTTCTGAAGCACTGCAGGAGGCGGGAGTTCCAAGCGAGTGGTACGAACCTTTACTGAATGAGGTGCGGAAGCACATAAAGATAAAGAGAATTAAGATTCAAGGCGTGATCTACCTACTATCTCTAGCACATGATGGAGTAGAGAAGATCAAGAAAACCTTAGCTGACCCCCTGCAAAAGATAGTTCTTGATGAGGACACTAAAATTAAGGTGTACACTATAGGAGCGCCTAAGTATAGGATTGAGGTAACGTCAACGGACTATAAAAAAGCTGAGAGGGTGTTGCAAAGCTACATAAAGCAGGTTCAGAAACTAGCAAAGTCATTAAGTATGGAGTTCAGCTTTGAAAGGGAGAAGACGTAATGAGATTTCTTCTTAGGAAGTGCCCCAGATGCAACACCTACACACTGAAGAGTGTATGCCCCAGATGTGCTTCCCGGACTAAAGTAGCCCATCCAAGCAGATTTTCTCCTGAGGACAGGTATGTAAGGTATAGGGTAATAGCAAGAGAGGTGTATAAGGCCCGGGAGCAGACTAATGGCGCTTAATCGACCTGCTCTACCAGGGCTTATCTTTAAGCCCTAGCTTATAGGCTATGAGGTTCGTTAGCGGGTGCAAGACTAGAGTAACGTATACTATTATTGCTAATTCTGTTAAACTTAGGGTAAGACCTACTAGTACATCTAGGTTCAAGGCCTTAATCAGAACATACGCAATCAGAATAAATGACAGCTGGTCCATAGGTATGAATGGCTCCCCAGGGGATATATTGAGTCTCCGCTTTATGAAGGAGTTAAGAGCGTCACCGAGCATGGCCCCAAAACCCATTAGTCCGCCATAGACAGTCCACAGCACGTTACCCAATACTGTACTGTATCCTAGTCCAACAATAAATCCGCCAGTAATTCCTAGGATCAGACCTTCCCACGACTTACTTCGCCCTAGGATAGGTCTGCCATCTATAAACCTGTGGCCTAAGTCTATCGGTGTAGGCTTTTTCACAATCTTCCCAATAGCCAGTACAGGTAAGCAGTTAGCTATGAGGGCAGGCAGAAAAGCTATTATAGCCTTAATTATCGCACTATATATGCCGGGCGTTTGTTCCAAGTAGTTCAACACCTTCGTCACCTATCTTGAATTTTAGGGTAAGACCAGCTATCTCGTTGGGTGTCTCAAATATAAGTTCTCTACTTCCAAGCTCTTGCTCATCAATTTTCCTGGTGTACGCTATGACATCGGTCCAAAAGCTAAGAACGCTTTCACCACTGAAGCTCAGTTCACCAGCTTCTTTAACCTGTGCAGTGATTATGATGTATGAGTTTGAACTTCTATGTATGTAAGCTAATAAGGCCATGACGGTATTAAGTAACCTATTAATTACAGTACTTTCTAGGACTTCAGTTCTGTAGAAATTGTTTATTGTGTCCACCGCAACTGCTGCAATACTATCTTTACTATAATATATATCCAGAACTGTGTCAAGGAGGTGACTAATGTTCACAACATTAATGAAGTAAGTATTAGTGCCGAACCTGTACCTATTTAGTAAATGAACATATGAAGAACCCTCTGTACTTATGTAAAATAAATTCCTAGATGGTGTGTCTCCTGATATTTTGCTTAGGAGCCATAGCACTAAGTTTGTTTTTCCACTTCCTGCAGCACCATATATCAGTACTATACCGCGGCTGAGGGCAAGCTCCTTTAAGGTATCAGCGTCCATTCCAGTACCATCGTATATAAAATTTCTGAAGAATAAATAAGACAACTGGTGGCACGGCATACCATCTGTTGTGGCTAGTGGTAGCGGGCAGTACTTAAGGATATGTGTATTCATTTATGACCCGCGCTTGCTCAGAATTTTTAAGGAATTAGCCATGAGTTTCCCGCTTAATTACAGCATACCTGACACATTAAGTAATATAACGGGCTATGACGTGGCCATAGTTGACAAAGAAGCACTCCGAATGATAGGTAGTAGTACCTTACGTCAAAATAAAAATTGCACAGTGTATGTGGTGGGGAATGAAGAGGACTTAATTAGGGTGGTCTTACGTGTTATTTCAGGCGGAAGTACAGACGTGCAACACATCATCGCGGGCGTGGATCTCGGCTCAAAAATAGCTTACGCTATACTTGCTGACGATGTACTAATTGGTGCTGGCGCCGTAATGACTCTTGATGAATTCCTAAATATTCTGACTAAGTTGAAAAGGGCTTTAAGACCTTTAAGAGCGGTAGTTAAGGTGGGCTTACCTAGTTCTGATGCGCTCTACCAATTACTGTTAAGGCTACTTGAGGGTGTGACAGCGTCTGGGTATGAGGTATACGTAATTGATGAGTCAAGAACGACATCGAAACCCTTACCGCAATTTAAAGGACTCAAAAACGTACGGATTACTAAGGACATAAGTGCAGCTATCAACATAGCATTGAGGGAGAGTGGAGTGAGGGTTTTTACAGAGAGTAAAGCTTAATTTGTACTACACCAATGTTTCCTGCCTCTCCGTACTAATACAGCTATCGAATATATTGGCTAGTAACTCTGGGTCGAGTGAGAAAACCCTCTTGTCTTCGAGGTCTTCTAGCTTCTCCCACCTGCAGTTCCTTAGCTCTGGTAGGTCTTTTAAGCACCTTCTCAGAATCTTACGTGCAAGCTTTCTCCGCTGACTAAAAACACACCTTAGGAGATCTTCATAAATATCCCACGTCCTTTCCCACCTCTTTTTTCTTGAAAGAAGAACAAGCGATATGTCCACTTCCGGTTTAGGAAGAAATTCATCGGGAGAGTACGTGCCAATTAATCTGACATCCATAAATGTCCTCACAAAAACAGTGAGTCTACCATAGCTTCGAGTACCTGGTGAAGCAACCAGTTTCTCAGCAACTTCTTTTTGAAGTGTCATTAGTGCGAAGTCATAGTTGGACTTAATTATCGCAGATACGAGAGGGCCTGTTATATTAAAAGGCGGGTTAGCGCATACAGCATCAGCCCTTATGGAGGATGTGCGTAGAAATGCGAGTCCATCACCTAATATAATTTCAACATTAGGGTGCTTTCCTAGTACTTTTCTAGCAATGTATGCTAGCCTAGGATCTATCTCTATGGTGACTACTTTTTCCGAAAACCTGCTAAGAATTATTGTTAGTGAGCCTATTCCCGTTCCTACTTCAAGGACTTTACTTGGTTGTAGCTTGCGTAGTGCACTAGCAAAATCTGAGGATAATTTACAACCCCTCAAGATATGCTGACCCAACCTCTTCGATAATCTAAGCATCCTGCTATACCGCCTCAAAATTCTCCTTAGTTCAAAGCACAGATCTGAGGCAGCCATACCTACATCGCACCACTTCTCGAAGTCTTTAGCCTATGATTACTTAATACCTATAAGTCTTTAAATCAAGTATACAGATTATAGGGTAGCGGTGTTGATGACGGATATCGAGCTGACTAAGAATTCAATAATAAGAATAATAGGGCCTGCACGAATTGATGTTGTTGAAGGCAGGATCTTAATTGTAGGTGCAGTGTATGGGAAGGGAAGTAGTGTAGTAGTTCATAGTGTTCGCAGTTATGGCGTGAAGGTTCTTGAAAGCGCAAAATTAAGGATTACTTTAGGTAATAACGCACGTATTGAATATCCTAGTAGTGGTGAGGAGGTCATTGATGAGTGGCTGAAGATCGCGGAGGACTTAACTAGATCAAGGAAACGCCCCATAGTAGCTATTGTAACAGGGCCTGTTGAATCTGGTAAAACTACACTTACTGCCTTCATAACTAACTACATGATACAAAAAGATATGAAGGTCGCATTAATAGAGGGTGACATAGGTCAGGAGGATCTGGCGCTGCCAGCAACTATAGCTATGGCAATGCCTAAAAAGACGTTTGTGTGGCAGAAGGAACTAGTTGCCGACTTTTTTAAGTTCATAGGGTACACAAGCCCTCAGTACTGCTATGGCCTAGTAATTAAGGCGTTAGGCGACCTACTTGCGAAGGCTCTGAGTATGGGTGTTGAAGCAGTATTAATAAATACTGATGGATGGGTGAGCTCACCTCAGGCACTGGAATATAAGTTGAACTTAATCAGGTGGCTAAGGCCCACACATGTCATTGTTCTAGATAGCTGTCTAGCTGAAGTATTTGAGTCAGCTACTCCTAAACACATAGCAGTCATAAAAGCACCTAGACCTGCTAAGGTAAGGGAGAGGAGCAGAGAAGAGCGGAGAAAACTGCGTAGTGAGGCATACATGTCGTATTTCAAGGGCGCCAAAGAAAGAACACTCAGAATAGATGAGGTCAAAGTCATAGGCTCCTGCGTACTTTCAGGTAAGAAAATCGAAGTTCAAGAACTCCTGAATAATCTATCACTAGGTACTGACTTCCTTAAAAACGTAGTTTACGCGTCCTTGTACGGAAATTTACTTAACCTGGTAGTGAAAGGACCTGTTAAGGACGATAGCACTTCCTTCAGTAAGCGAGAGCTAAATATAGTCAGAGAAGATGACTTTAGAGGGTACCTAGTCGCTATACTGAACAGTGAGCTGGAAGACGTTGCACTTGGCATAATAAAGAATGTAAGTTTTAAGGAGGGAGTAATAAAGGTTTTAACCCCTTGGAGCGGAGA
Source organism: Desulfurococcales archaeon (assembly GCA_021158735.1). Taxonomy (GTDB): domain Archaea; phylum Thermoproteota; class Thermoprotei_A; order Sulfolobales; family NBVN01; genus B83-G16. The sequence goes on from JAGGUC010000057.1 coordinate 5,907, forward strand.
AATCTCGGCATTGATCATGGGAAGAATTAAGCTGACAAGCAATTATGAAGATGTTGTTAGGGTTGGGAGATGCGTGATCTAAGCGAAGTAATCAGGTACTTTAGGTCTAAGGGTGATGTAGTAGAGATCAAGAAGGAGATGGAACCAGAGTTAGAGCCTACAAAGCATATTGCTGAGAGTGACCGTAAGAACCTGACAGTAGTGTTTTCTATTAAGGGCTCTAGCGTGAAGTGCGTTGCAAATGTCCTTAGCGGAAGGAGGAAACTCTATGAGTTACTAAATGTAGCGGATGACGTTGAGGCCTACAGTAAGATCATATGTGCCTTAAGGTCAAAAGGTAAAACTAAGGAAGTAAGTTTCAGAGACTCGTACAGGGAGGTTGCTGCTTCACTAAGCAACATTCCTGCAATAAAATTCTATCCGAAGGACGGTGGCAGGTATATAACATCCTCTATAGTCGTAGCAGAGACGCCTGAGTACAACTCCTATAATGCTTCAATACACAGGTTAATGGTACTAGGTGATAGGCAATTAGCGATCAGGCTTGTTCCGAGGCATCTTTACCACATAGTTAATGAAAACAAGAAGGCAGGTAAGGAGACGCCAGTAGCTGTAGTGATTGGTACACACCCCCTCGCACTTCTTGCCGTATCACTATCTCCCCCGTATGGAGTGTTTGAGCTGGAGTTATTTGAGCACTTATCGGGAAGGTACCTTGAGATGGCCAGGACTCCAATATATGGTCTCCCCGTTCCGGCTTACTCATCAGTAGTAATTGAAGGTAGGGTTACCAATGAACTCGCAGATGAGGGACCTTTCCTAGATATTCTTGGGCTTTATGATAGGGTTCGGAAGCAGCCTGTGGTGGTTGTGGATAAAATATACCTTAGTAAAGAGGATATGCCCTTCCATGTAATACTGCCTGCCAGCAACGAACATAGGATATTAATGGGATTCCCTAGGGAGGCACTAATTTGGGAGGCTGTAAGGAAGGTGGTGGCACAAGTCAGGAAGGTGAGGCTGACTCCAGGAAGCGGTTGCTGGTTACATGCAGTAATATCTATTAGGAAGAATATGGAAGGTGATGGGAAGTCAGCAATTATGGCAGCATTTGCTGCACATCCAAGCTTAAAACATGTTGTGGTGGTAGATGAGGACGTAGACCCTGAGAGCATCGAGGAAGTTGAGTGGGCTATTGCGACTAGGTTGCAGGCAGGGAAGGGATTAGTGATCGTAAGGCATGCTAGGGGATCTACGCTAGACCCGAGTTCAATAGACGGTGTTACTGACAAGATCGGTATAGATGCCACCGTGCCACTTGGTAAGGAAGCAATATTTAGAAAACCTAAGACTTCCTGAATTGATGGTACTGGGTGCAGTAAGTCATGTATCTCACTAAGGAAGAAGAAGCTATGCTTAACGGAGAATTTGGTGAGGCTGTCGAACTAGCTATTAAGGTTGTAGTAAAGGTTGGCGAGGTCTTAGGGGCTACGAAACTTATTAGTGTCGTACATGCACATATTTCCGGCATCTCGTATTTTAATATCTTAGACTATGGTCTGGAATTTATAGAGCACTTAGGAAGTACGGATGCTCGTTTTAGAACCTTTACTACCGCAAACCCATATGCAGCCATTAATGCCAGTTTTATAGGCAAACATTTTAGTAGTGAGGTAATCAGTAAGCAAGTACGTGTAGTTAATGTGCTGAAAAGAATGGGTGCTAGAGCGTTCACATGCACACCATACTATATTAGGATCCCTAAGGAGGGCGAGCACCTGGCGTGGGCTGAGAGCAATGCAGTACTGTATGCAAATAGTGTGTGTGGTGCGAAAACTAATAGAGAGGGAGGACCTTTATCGCTAATGGAAGCCATAATAGGCAGGACCTACTTTGGCGGTGTTCATCTCGATGAGAATAGAGTTCCGGAAGTTACTGTAACTGTCAATGCCTTAAAAAATGAGTTAGAGGTGGCTGCTGCCGGGTACATTATTGGTAAGTATTTCCCTACTACTATACCGTATGTTAAGGGATTAAACCACGATTACGAATACTACCTGAAGGCTTTTTTAGCAGCGTTTGGAAGCAGCTCCAACTCACCCATGGTTATTTTAGAGGGGATTACACCCGGTTATAAGAGGCTATTAAGCAGGGGGAGGGCATGTAAAAACGAGAATATACCAGTAGCCGAGATACGCGAGTTTATCAAGGAGCACACTAGGGACGCGTGCAGCAGGGCATTATACGTCTTAGGCTGTCCGCATCTATCAGAAAAAGAAGTTCACGATATAATAAACTATGTGCTCTCTAGAGGAGTAATAAATACCCAGGATAAGGAGATGTGGTTAATAACTTCCAGTAGCGTAAAATTAAGTAATGACTTGAAACTGAAGTTGCTAAAATACGATATTAAGGTTTATGAAGATGTTTGCCCTGCTGTCACAAAGCTCAGCATGATAGGTGTAGATTGCGTTATTACAGACTCGGTGAAGGCTCTGCACTATATTCCTAAGCTGGCAGGTGTTCCGGCATTCCTCTTGGACAGGGTATCTATAATAAAGACCTTCACCAGAGGTGGTTCCCTGCTTGATTAAGTTAAGAATTCGCCCAATTGTGGAAGGCCGTGAATATTGCTCTGAGATCGTGTTATCTGAAAAGCCAGTGTCGCTTTTAGGAGATGTAGATGTCGAAGGCGGTATAGTAAGAGGAGTTGGGGAGATTAGTGGTAAGATACTCGTAGTCCCAGCTTCCGTTGGAAGCACCGTTGGGTCATACGTGCTTTATGCGTTATCTAGAAATGGTAAAGCACCAATAGCTATAGTTACTTCTAGTATAGACCCCATATTAGCTACTGGTGCGGTAATAGGTGATATTCCTCTCTACCGACTACTCGAACCATGGGATAAAGCTAAAAACATGTTGAGAGGTGTTAAGGAGGGTTGCATAGTTAAGGGTGAGTACCTTGTCGTCGGCTAGGGATGCTTTACGAGGTTATTTAATAGCTATAGAGGGACTTGATGGTTCAGGTAAAACAACCGTTGCTGAGTATATGGTGAAGGCCCTTAGTAATGCGGGATACAGAGTTATCTATACCTATGAACCTTATCATAGGGTGTTTATAGAGGTTCTCAACTCTGTTGGGGGGCAGCTGGGAGCTTTCTTCGAAGCTTTGGTTATGGCTGCAGACAGATACTATCACCTTAAAGATGTTATAGAGCCTGCCTTAAATTCTGGTGCCATTGTGATTACTGACAGGTATTTCTACTCTTCACTAGCTTATCAAGGAGCAAAGGGTGCCGACCTCGGGTGGATCAGGGAACTGAATAGGTTCATAATACCGCCAGACCTAGCCATATATCTTGACATAGATCCTAGGGTAGGGCTTCAGAGAAAGGCAGGTAAGCCATCAAGAGTTGAGTATCTGCAGAGTAGTTTGGGGGTTCTGAAGAAGGCCAGGGAGATATACTTACAGATGGTTAAGGAAGGCGAGCTGATTTACGTGGATGCGTCGCTGACGCTGGCAAATGTTTTAAGAAAATGTATTAAATTATTATGCGTTAAATTAGGTATTCATTGTTTGGGGAAGGATGACGCTCAGTAGCAGAAATTGTTTATTACTTCATCTATAGCCTCAGCAACTCTAGCCACTACGTTCTCGGTGGCTACTCCATCAATAAGTAAATTTCTGAATTCCTTAGTGTCTATGAGGCGACAGCCCCTACCGTCTCTGACTACATCTACCCCTAGGTCTAAATACGTTACTGAACCGTTAGGAAGTAATTCAGGCGGTGTGTTTATATTTATGTATAACCCCTTCTGATCTGACATAGTGCTGGAGTAGTAGCTGTGAACTATATACCACTTACCTTCAGCTATATGTGTGAGTGCTATATCTCCTGGCTCCTTAGGTGCGTTAAAGCCATCGTACGTGCCCTTACCTTTAATCACCCTCTTAATCACCAGTTTTAATCCACCATCAGATGCAGCGACGTCTTCAGTTGCACCTTCACCTAGTAAGATATCTTTTTTATATAGTGATTTATGGTATATCCTAATGTCCTTCTTTAATTCAAGTCTCTTCGCTATCCATTCCCTTACCCACTTCTCTAAGTTTGATTTATTGATGTACTTAGCGAATGTATCTATGAGGTCGACTACGCCTTCATAGGAATTCTCTATAGCTCTTAAGGCATGGTGAAATGGAGCAGTAGGGAGTACATTACTTCTGATATTGTCTAAATATTGTTTTGAGGTATGGGTGAGTTCTAAGGATAGCATGTATTCGCCAGTATATACTATCTCCAGGGGTTGAGCTTTACTTAGCTTCTCCTCTACCTCGTGCAGGAGGTCAATGAGTTGAGGTATTTCATTCATTATGCTCTCTAGTGATGCTTCGTCAGCATTGCTTCTCCACCTGATGCTGTAGCCCCTCCTTATGTACTGTGCAGATATGCTTAGGAGCTCGGTTATTCTAAACTTATTTCTAATAAAACCGCTAAACGATACGCGTGAACCCCTGCCCACAATAGCGTATTTACCTACTACCCTAACCCTGCTTGAAACAACCAGTTTTTCACTAGGCTTAACAGGTGCCTTAACTACCGTAACACTTACTTCCTTGCCTGAAGAGCAGCCTGATTCGTCCACTAAGAGGGCCTCGCCAATTGGTGATTCGACAATGCACTCCCTATCAGTCTTACGGATGATTCTGGTTTTGAATGCTGCATAGAGCCCAACCTTGGGCTTCAGCACTAGCACATCCGGTATATTACTAATTAGTATATCACCTATTATGTCAACGCTCTCAGGAAAGCCCAAAATTAATAGCTTAGATGGATCGCCCTCATCAGTCTTTACTGTTACATCCGCAGGTTCGCCTCTTCTCTGACTTATGCCCAGTCTTTTCGCTATTTGCTCACTAACGTCAACAAGCTCTACACCGTTATCGTACAATATTTTTGATATAGCGGTTGCGTAAATACCTCTAACTCTAGCCCTTACCTTCATGGTTCAATACTCCTCTACATCTCATCTGGCTGCCTAGTCCTTAACTGTTGATAACACAGCCATAATATTCCAGATCGTAGTGCGTGCATGCATAGGCATGTTCGGGTCCTGACTTATTTCATCCAAAACACTTACAGCGTTTGCTGCTCTAACACCCGGAGATAAGGACATGTCTTGCAACATTCTTAGAGCCTCTATAGCCGCCCTCCTGATGTTTCTCGGGACGCTTGAATCACCAATTATCTTATTAAGTAATCTCACAGCTTGCATTATTTTAGCTTCATTCAGTGACTTCACATCTACTGGGGGTTGCGGTGCCATTACTCACACCCAAGAACTAGAAAATTTCTGGA
>JAGGUC010000112.1 GCA_021158735.1 Desulfurococcales archaeon
GCATCACCACAGCCGTACCTACAGGAGCTAGCTGACCTATGATGACGTTTTCAGTAACGCCTCTTATATAGTCAACCTCGCCTCTAGCGCTAGCATCAAATAAATGTTTTACTGTCACCTCAAAAGCGGCTCTAGCAAGCACACTGGGCTTTTCACCAGCTACACCGTGCCTGCCCACCTGCCTCACCGTACCTGACCACGTCATTATGTCCGCCACCAGCATCACATGTCGTACGTCAACATCTAAACCCTGCTCCTTTAAAGTATTCATTATCTCCCTAATTAATGCCTCACGCGCAGCCTCAATACCTAAGACGTTCTCGATCTCATGTATGCTATTAGTTCTTGTTTTCATCGGGTCCACCCCATCGACTCTGAGCACCGCACCTAAGTTACTGCCATCAGTTATTAATACATAGTACTCCTTACCCGTCTCAGGGTCCCTACGCTTTTGTGGAATAACCTTCTTAATGTCCTTAATGCCCTTCAGCTTTGTCTTAAGGATCCTGTCCCTGAACTTCTGCGCCTTAATCACATCGTAGCCCTTAGGCATATCTATCACAATAACGTATGGATCCTCAAGATCCTGCTTTATCTTGCCTGCAAGAGTCTTACTCTTCGACAAAGTCTTAACTATGTCCTCCCTAGTAAGTCCCTTATCAACTAACATATCCGGATCCAGCCTTACTATTAACTGCAGAGCTATGAGGTCTATATCAACGCTCTCTACTACATTCTCCAACTTGGTCATCTCTACCCTTCTCGCTATTTCAACAGCCTTCTCACGAACATACCTGTATTCCTCACCTAAGTGAATCTCCATCATTGGTGTTTCAGGCGTCCTCCTGGCATCAACTAACTCTATAAGTCTTGGAAGTCCTAAGGTGACATTCAGCTCACGCACACCAGCATAGTGGAAGGTTCTTAGAGTCATCTGGGTACCTGGCTCCCCTATCGACTGAGCTGCTACAGTACCAACGGGTTCCCCAGGTTCAACAAGTGACTCCATGTACGTCCTAATTACGTCATCCCTTATCTCGATCATTTCGTCCTTACTGATGCTGAGCTCAACACTCTTATCGAATAAAGTTGTAAGTAGTTCATCATATATTTTCTCAGGCAGTACCTCCTTAGCTAGCTCAGAAACCTCAATAACCTCACGTGCCTTGCCAACGTACTCACTCAGTAATCCCTCAAGCACCTCAAACTCAGTAACTTTCTCCGAAACTACTACATGGGTTAATTTCTCCCGTATGATCTCCCTAAGCTTAGCTGGCAGATCTTCAGGAACCCCCCTCAATACCTCCTCTACCAGTAGCTCAGGCTCCCTAACCTTAGCAATAATTTCCTCAACTTTTTTCTTAGTGACAGCTTTCTTCTTGACTCTTCTCTTACCCTTCTTAGTACGCTTCTTAGTCTTCTTCGATTTCTTAGGACTCATTTCTTCCACCCGACATGCTTCTCAACTATTCTTTCAATATTGACTGCCTTCCCGAATGACGTGTTCTTGGGGTCTACACCGTCCTCACCGTACTTGAATTGAATTAGATGCCCGTAAACAGACCTCACGGTTCCGTCATACTCTACACGTAAATCCTGCAGGGCATTTATTAATCTTCTCTGCATATAACCGCTTTGAGATGTTCTTACAGCAGTATCCACCAGTCCTTCCCTACCTCCTGCTGCATGGAAGAACATCTCTATCGGTGAAAGACCTTTGACGAATGACCTTGAAACAAAACCCCTAGCTTCAGGACCTATATCACCCTTCTTGAAATGAGGCAGTGTCCTCCCCCTATACCCCCTGTGGATTCTCTGACCTCTCACTGACTGCTGTCCTAGCATGGCAGCCATCTGCGTTATATTTAATGTAGAGCCCCTGGCACCAGTCTTAGCCATTATGAATACATTATTGAACGGGTCAAGGTACTTCGTTGCTCTCTCGCCTGCCTCATCCCTAGCCCTAGATAATACCTCCAGTATCTTAATTTCTAAACTCTCCCGCAGAGTTCTGCCTGGAGTTGGCTCCAGCTTACCTTCCCTATAGAGCTGGATTAGGTGCTCTATTTCCTTCCTAAACTTCCTAATAACCTCCTCGATTTCATCATAAGCACCCTCAGGTATCATTATATCAACTATACTCATAGTGAAGCCTCTCATCTCTATGAACCTTAAAAACAACTTGAACGCTTTGTCCATGAAGTCCCTACCAAAGGAAGAGCCATACTCCTTAACTATGAAGTGCAGCAGTGACTCAGGCTGCTGAGCACCAATAGTTGCCTTATCCAGTACACCAAGTAATAACTTACCTTTTTTAACTACTAAGTACGAGTCCCAGAAACACTCCTCATCAATACACTTTAAATTACCTGATGAGATCTTGGCCTCCTTAGAGAAATTGAAGTCGTCAGGCAGGAGCAGACTTATTATTTGCTTTCCTGACCACGCCTTGACAGGTGACAGAACTGCTGGCTCGGGTATCTCACCAGAATAATTTATGCTTGCGAGTAAGTCAGATACCTGGTCTTTAGTAAGAAGTGTCACCTTAGACGAAAGGAGGTAAGCCCCGCTGATGTAGTCCTGTATACCCCCGATGATAGGTCCTCCATACCTGGGTGATAGTATGTGCTCCTGCACGAGCAGGAGCATCTTTGCCTCCGCCCTGGCCTCAATGGTCTGAGGTACGTGGAGGTTCATTTCGTCCCCATCAAAATCAGCATTATATGGAGGGCACACAGCTAGGTGCAACCTGAATGTACGTCCTGGCAGAACCTTAACTATGTGAGCCATAATAGACATTCTATGTAGTGAGGGCTGCCTATTAAACAGCACTACGTCACCACTAATTAAGTGCCTCTCAACAATGTAGCCCGGCTTCAAGCTCTCTGCAATAGCTTTCAAGTCCTTAATAAAGCGTAGATCTATTCTTCTGCCTGTATTATCTATTATGTAGTTAGCGCCCGGGTAGCGGTAAGGTCCATTAAGTACGTATCTCCTCAGTTCATCTATGTTCCATGGTGTTACACGCTCAGGGACCGTCAGCGTCATAGCGACTTCTACCGGAACACCAACTTCATTCACACTCAGGTTCGGGTCCGGACTAATTACTGTGCGTGCTGAGAAGTCCACTCTCTTACCTGACAGATTACCTCTAAATCTTCCCTCCTTCCCCTTAAGCCTCTGTGCAAGTGTCCTTAACGGCATTCCTGACCTCCTCTTTGCTGGCGGGACACCTGGTACTTCATTATCTATGTAGGTGGTTATGTGATACTGCAGCAACTCCCACAGATCCTCAACTATAACCTCAGGTGCGCCCGAGTTTATGCTCTCCCTCAACTTTTCATTAGTCCTTATTATGTCAACTAGCTTGTGTGTGAGGTCGTCCTCAGACCTGATGCCTGTCTCAAGTAGTATTGACGGCCTTACAGCAATCGGTGGCACTGGCAACACGGTTATAACCATCCACTCAGGCCTAGCATACTCGGGGTCGTACCCAAGCGCTCTCAAGTCCCTGTCAGGTATGCGTTCAAGCCACTCCCTCACCTTAGTAGGCCATAACCTCCCAAGAGGACCTTCCTCAATAAAAGTTGTTGGCTTCTCTAACCTGATCTTAAATTGCTTCTCCCCACAGTGCGGACACTCCATAGCCTTAATTGCCTTCCTCTTAACAAATTCTGTAAGACTCCCTGCGAGCTGAGGCCACCTCTCCCTTAACCTCTTAAGCAGGTCCAGATACCTATCTATCTCATCGTCAGATATCTTAAGTCTACCGCATCGCCTACAGGTAGCTCTGAGCAGGTCATATATGTGCCTAACAAACCCTATGTGAATTACCGGCCTAGCAAGCTCTAGGTGCCCGAAGTGACCAGGACACCTAGCTAAAGTGTTTCCGCAGGTACCGC
>JAGGUC010000006.1 GCA_021158735.1 Desulfurococcales archaeon
AGAAACTCATTAAGTTACTCTACAGATGTTAGGTGTAGGATATTTTACATCTTCTCAAACACTTTAAAATTGGTTCTCAGGAACTAATATGGTGTTGTACCATGTCTCAAACGCACCCCCATAGGTTAGTTCTCGAAAATGTCAGAATATTCGATGCTACAGGCAGGGAGCCTGTCGGGAAAGGAGTCATCGTTATTGAGGGTAAGTACATAAGGGGTGTGGGGTCTCGGGGAAGCATTGAAGTACCTGATAATGCAGAGGTAATTGACTGTGGTGGGAGGACGGCCCTACCCGGTCTGATCGATGCTCACCTACACATAACCGGTATGAAGACAGGTGACTTCGTTAAGGAGCCCCTGATCACGCCTATAGGGGTGTTTTTTGCCCGCGCTGTAAGGGACTTGCAGAACTTACTGAGTGCAGGCTTCACAACAGTAGTCGATGCCGGAGGAGTAATCGCTCTCCACATTAAGCAGGCGGTGGAGGAGGGAACCATTCCGGGCCCAAGGGTCGTTGCAGCTGGGTACGTACTCTCTCAGACCTTTGGTCACGGTGACACACACTACCTGCCTGTCGAGTACGTTGACGCCAGGACAGCTAAGAAGCTGACACCTATGATGTCCCTCATATGTGATGGCGTAGATGAGTGCAGGAAGGCTGCGAGATATGCTCTGAGGGAGGGCGCTGACTTCATCAAGATCATGGCTACGGGAGGGGTGATGTCCGAGAAGGACAGGCCTGAGTACAGGCAGTTCACCGTAGATGAAATAAGAGCTATTGTTGATGAGGCGAGAGCTGCAGGCAGATTCGTCCACGCTCATGCTCAAGGTAAGGAAGGCATCATGAATGCTGTAGAGGCTGGGGTCAAGGTAATAGCGCACGCAATATACATTGATGAGGAGTCTGCTGAGCTAGCTAAGGAGAAGGACGCGGTCATCGTGCCGACGCTGTCTATAGTGCATAAGGTCTTGGATGTGGGGGCTGAGGCGGGGATACCTGAGTGGGGGCTCAGGAAGGCTGAGGAGGTGTATCAGGAGCACGTAGATAATGTGAGGAGGGTGAGTAGGTTAGGCGTTAAGCTAGCTACGGGTACGGACTTCATTGGAGGTCCATTCAGGCACGGTGAGAACGCTCTCGAGCTGAAGCTCTTCGTCGAGAAGTTAGGGCTTTCACCTGTTGAGGCATTGATCTCAGCTACCAGAATAGCTTCTGAAGCAGCTGGGCTGAAGGATGTGGTCGGGACCCTAGAGGAAGGCAAGGTGGCGGACATCATAGTAGTTGACGGTGACCCACTATCCAACATAGATACATTGCTGAATGCTGAGAACGTGGTGCTGGTTGTGAAGGAGGGGAGAGTCCTTAAGCAGACTTTAAAGTAGGCATTGCACCCTAGCTAGAGCGTGGTTGCGGGTGGCTTACGTGAACTTAAGAGCTTACAGAAAGGAGTTCCCCGTACTTGAGTACTGGGTCTACCTGAACGCAGCTGATCAGGCACCGCCCGGCAGGTACTGGATAGACGCTATGCGTGAGTGCCTGACACTCTATGAGGCTGGGAGAGTGAGCGATACAGCACCATATGACCCAGCAACTCACCCGTTCCTGACTCCGGTGTTCTTCGAATGTATTAAGCGTGCTGCCAGACTGCTTCACGCTAAGGAGGCTGAGGTAACCAACATATACAGGGTCATGACTCACGCCAACTTAATAATTAATGACTTGATCAAGTGGGAGAGAGGGGATAATGTAGTCTTCTCGGACATAGACTACCCATCAATACCGTACATTCTGCTGGGTCTGAGGCGTAAGGGTGTTGAGTTGAGGAGGATCAAGAGTGTGAACAGCGAGGTAAGGCTGTCAGACCTGGAGAGGGTTGTTGACGATAAGACTAAGCTGGTTGTCATTAACCGCACAACACCTTGGTGCGGGTTCACACATGATGTTAAGGAGGTTGTGAGGATTGCTCACGAGCACGGTGCGTACGTTCTGGATGATGCTTTTCAGGCTGCTGGCGCTATAGACATAGATATTCATAGGGATGGTGTTGACTTCCTATTGACGGGAAGCTACAAGTGGCTCCTAGGACCTGAGGGTGCGGGCGTACTGTACGTCAGGGAGGACTTGATAGAGGAGCTGGAGCCCTCCTTCAGGAACTACATATGGGCTGACGTACCTACGGGAATACCGTTCGGCAGGCCTGACCACGACAACATAAAGCACTGGGACTACCCACTAGTCAAGAATGCTAATAGGTACGACTTAGGCATCTGTGTAACACCGATACTATTCGGGTGGAACGCAACCCTAGAATTCCTTGAACAGGTAGGAATTGAGAACATCGAGGGGAGGGTCAGGCAGCTGGGTAATTACTGCATTAATAGACTATATGAAATAGGTGTTAAGGTAGTTACGCCGGAGGATCCGAGGAAGAGGCACGGGCTGATAGTATACACTACAGGTAAGTATAAGCTCGACTTAAAGAGTTATGAGAGACTCAATAACACACCACCGGGTGAGAAGCCAGTGAAGGTATCTCTGAGGTATGTAGGAGGCTTAGGAGGTATAAGAGTTAGCTGCCACTTCTTCAATACTGAGGAGGAAGTAGATAAGCTAGTTGAAATTCAAAAGAATGTTCTACAGGAGGAAGGAGTTAATACTTAAAGAAAGTAGTAACTTAGTTAATTTTCCCTCCTAGTATTTATAGGCCTACTTCCGTATCCACTGCGCAGTTACCGGTATTTGGCATAGTGCACCGACAAGCCCTACGGCAGCGCATGTGGTGAGGGCCTCTCTCCAGCCCAGTAGCCCTATTATAGCGCCTAAGACTAAGCCTTCGATTGTTCCGAATGCTTTTCCTACAGCATTTAAACTACCGTAGGCTGTCCCGACCCTACCTGTCTTCCCGTACTTATCCATAATAACTATGAAGAACACTGTGTCTATTCCTTCAATACCTGCTCCACAGGCAAGTATTAGTAGTACCGTAGCTAATGTAGGTAAGTTAGGGACGTAAGTCAGAATCAGCAGTGAGAGTGCTGCACCAACTAGCCCTGTGCCTAGGATGTAACGCCTGATGCCGAACCCTAACTTATCAGCTAAGTACCCTAGCGGAACAGCACATATAGCTCCTGCAACAGGGAAGAACGCTGTTAATGTTGCCGCAGTTACGGGGTCATGCCCTACAACCTCGACAAGGTATATTGGTATCCAAGCATAGATGCTGAAGCATATGAACTGAGCTGCCCCATAACTTAGGGCGTGAGATAGAAATACCTTATCACTCCATATGAGCTTGTAGGACTCCGTAATAAGCTCCCTAAAGCCCCTACTTACTGGGTGCTTCACCCACGGAGCCTCAAGTCCGACATCACTAGGTGATTCCTTAAGTAGAAGTAAGGTGAGTACACCTACAGGAATTAGTATGAGTCCTGGTATAATGAAGCACATTCTCCACCCGTAAGCTACAGCAACCAGTGATAGGAGGGGGAGGCAAGCCGATGCGGCAACCAGCCTGCTACTATTAGTTATTGCTGCTGGCAGCCCCCTCCTACCTTCCGGGAACCAGTTAGAGTAGAGCCTACTGTATGAGGGCGCACCAGTTGCTTGAGCATATCCGTTAACACCCCAGGCAGCTGTCATAATGGTGTAAGACCTGCCTGAACCAACTACTAAGTTCGCTAGACCTGACAGAATACCTCCTAAACCCCAGACCTTTCTAGGTCCAAAGCGATCTACTAAAATCCCATTAACCAACTGCCCTACAGCGTACCCAGCAGTCAGTAAGGACGTGAATACCCCCCACATTACTGGGGTCCACAGTAGCTCACTCTTTATGAACGGCCCGGCAGCACTATAGTCATACCTACCGAAGTAAAAGAGAAAGTACGTAATACTTGCTGCCGCAACAACTAAGACCCTGTAAGTACGTAGTGTCAGCCTTCTCATGCCTCAACTACCTTAGCAGTACGTACTACACATATAGTACTGCCGTAAATTTAAAATAATGTCTTAACTCTTACTTAGGTCTTAAGGAAAATACGTGTTTTACGCTGATTACATAATGAAGTCAATGGTTTAAGTTTTTATTCTTACTAAATACTAGTAAGTCTGAGCAGTAATGTGTGACATTGGTTTTCTAATTAGGTATTGGCCTAAGATACATGGATCACTAGACTTAACCCGGGATATTGCACATGAACTCGCAGATAAACTTCATGAAGTATATGACAGAGTGCAGTTCTCAACTGCTAGAGGGAACTATATTAAGATTGGAAGTAAATGGTACTTACAAAAGTATCCAGTCCCAATAATAAAAATACCGATTGGAGAAGTGGATGTGAATTTAAATGGAGTTTCATTCGTAACCTGCATCCACTTAAAATCTTTAACTGAGGATTTCCCTAGTGAATTGATTAGATTTAAGGAACTGAACTTAGAAACTTATGGTGGAGGAGACTTACACACTTTCCTTATCCCCTAACTCTAGTCCAGACCAGTACCTAGTATATAAACTTTCTCCAGTCCAGACTCCAGACAGGGCTAATACTTTAATATAGAAGCATAGTTCATATGGTTAGGATTTAGTAAGGTGTGAAGCTATAGAGAAAGGTGGAAGAGATTTACTGATAGCTATTGATCGTAGTAAGGGTAGGGAGATCACATTGTATTCTATTGTTGCATCCTCTGTTAGAGCTAGGGAAGAGTTGATGAGGTATGTTGATACGTTTAAGCATGTAAAGCTTCTTAGTAGACGTGAAAGATTATCCTACTTCCCTAAAGCACTTAGAGTAATTAAAGCTCTTATTGGAACGAATGTACTTCTAAGTGTTGATGTAACTAATTATCTAGGAGTACTTCTAGATCATGTTGAGAAGATTAGTAATAGAGTGCTTATCACCGTTGTTGATGATTACCTAGTCAAAATCATTAGAAATAAGCTTAAGGACTCACTAATCATAGCTGAAGGCTCCTTAAGAAGACATAAAATTACGTTAGAGAATTTAGGGTTAAAGCCTTCTATAATGTATGTTCTCTTAGGTAT
>JAGGUC010000083.1 GCA_021158735.1 Desulfurococcales archaeon
GGAGAAAGCATGGTGGTATACGAAGATGTGAGAGATTTAAAGTAATTGATTTCAGCTCTAACCTCAACCCCTTAGGTACACCTAATAAGTTAGTGAGTGCTATCAATTCATGCGTTAGCGAAGAAGCATATAGGTTCTACCCAGACCCTAACTACTACGAATTAAGAAAACTACTCTCTAGATTCTATAGTGTAAGTAGCGATGAGCTAGTAATTACTAATGGGGCCTCTGAAGCACTCACATTATCACTCACGGCCATAATGAGGCACGGTATCGATACCTTAGTAATAGTGTCTCCTACATTCAGTGATGAAGAGTTAATTACTACTGCTAAAGCATTAGGCTTTAAGACACTTACATTTCTTCTAAGTGATCACGGCAACATATTTGTACTAAATTATGAAGAATTAATGAATTTAGTGAGAGGCAAGAAAGTAGCTGTTCTGCTTTCTAATCCAAACAATCCTACAGGAATGCACGTACCTCTTAAAGTTTTGAAGTATACTGCTGAAGCGTTGAGAGAGGGCTACCTAATAATTGATGAGGCATACATCGACTTCACAGACGAACCTAGTGCAACTTACTTAGGCATGGACAACATATTAGTAGTTAAGACATTAACTAAAATATTCGCTACTCCAGGACTCAGGGTAGGTTCTCTAATATCACATAATAAAGAATTTATGGATCTTATTGATCATATCAGACCTACATGGAATATTGACAGCTTAAGTGAGTGTGCGTATAGTATATTACTAAGTGATGAAGACTTCGTTAAGCAGTTTATAACTAAAACTAAGCAGACCAATAGTGTTTGGCGTGACTACATGGTAGCCATGCTTAAGGAACTAGGGTTAGTAGTATATGATTCTGAGGCTAATTTCGTGTTAATTAAACACGAAGGTATACCGTCAAGTGAGCTAGGTTCAAAACTTAGAAAGGAAGGTATAGCTATCAGGAGAGCAGACACATTCATAGGACTCAATGAGCACTTCTCAAGACTATGTGTTAGAAGTCCTACTGAGGTTGATAAATTAGTGATTGCCCTAAGGAGGGCTTTAAAATGTCTTTAAAAGGTTTTGCATCATTACTGTCATTCCTAACAATAATACCTACTAAAAGGCACGATATTGAGGAGGCATCTAGGTCATTCTATTTAGTGCCATTGATAGGCTTAATTACTGGTACGTTTACGATACTTCCATTAACCTTCATAAATAAGTTGACCCTAGCATCGATCGTAGCTACTTTAGTAACTTATGTAATTACAGGCTTCATACATCTAGATGGTTTAGCTGACTTCATTGACGCACTCGCATCAGGTAAGAAAGGTGCTAGTGCCGTCAAGATAATGAAGGAACCATGGAGAGGTACATACGCCATAGTATCGGTAAGTCTATGTATCTTAATTACGTATGCTTCAATTCTTGAATTACATAGCTCACTTTTATCCATACTTATCTCATACATTATGATCTATGAATCAATGTATATACTAGCAGCTCTATCTCCTAGGCCTCAACATGAAGGTCTGGGAAGAATCTTCATAAATAATGCCAAGAAGGTCCATACAGTACTTAAAAACATAGTAACTTTAGTAATTACCTTAGTAGGCACTACCACAATATTCTATTTAGTCGCTTCAAGTATTAATGTAGTGACTTTTCTAAAATTAAATCTACTATTGTTTACTACCTCCCTAACTACACCACTTGTAACATTAAAAATAGCTAGAAGGGTTACAGGTTATGCCAGTGGTGATGTACTGGGTTTCAATCTTGAGATTTGTAGGTCGTTAACGTTGCTTCTCATGGCTTTACTGGTCACCTAGGTGATTAATTATTGATACCAACCATTATTACTGGGGGCAAGGTGCTCTTAACATCATTTACTGTAGCGTTAATATGGGATCTAATTTACCCTAAGCATTCAGGGCTGCTACTTAAGATACATCCGGTACATACGTGTTTCCTTATGGCCTTAAAGTTGCATAAGCCATATTCAAGTAAAACCTACGGTTTTCTTGTATGGTCATCATGTATGTTAACACACATTCTACCTTGGGTGTCAATATATGCTATAACATCACTATTCGATAACTTCATCTCATTAGTGATTAAAGTAATTATTACATCATTTATACTTAAGGTGAGCTTCTCCATAAGACTACTATTTGAGGAGTGCTATAATGTTTACTCATGCTTGGTCAAGGGTGATATTAATTGTGGCAGGAGGTATGCTCAGGGTCTAGTTAGGAGGGATCTTAGTACTTTAGGGAAGGAACACATATGTTCAGCTACCATAGAGTCACTAGCTGAGAGTTTTGTGGATGGTTTCCTAGCACCTGTATTTTACTTCTTACTACTTGGGCCTCTAGGTGCGTTAGCTCAAAGGCTAATTAATACATTGGATAGCGCATTGGGCTATAAATCAGAAGAATTTAAGGATGAGGGCTTCTTCTCGGCTAGGGTTGATGACGTAATTAACTTTATACCAGCAAGGCTTTCAGTACTGCTATTCCTTACTTCATCACTTATCTTAAGGTATGATGTTAAGGGGTTAGTGAGGTCTTGGATTAAGTACTCAAACAAGACGGAAAGCCCAAATGCTGGGCACTCGATGTCAGCTATGGCGGGATGCCTGAACATATGGCTTGAGAAACCTGGAGCTTACAAATTAAATATCGAAGGTAAAAACCCTGGCGAGTACGACATTCTTAATGCTCTAAAAATCGCTGTATTCTCTGCATTAATAACCTTGTCCATTACACTTCTAATTCTTGTATTCACAATTTAAGTCACTTAGGGTCGATCTCCATACCGCATTTAAGACACCTAATCAAGGAGAGTATCTAGAATTCATGTCCCACCTTTTTACCTGGTTTAATATGAGTTCAGGTAGCATGCTTATTTATGTACTCTTCAATCTTTATGAGTTTAGCTCTCTCTACATAAGTTTTGAGCATGTCTCTACTAATTACATGTACCTCAAATGGGTCTTCAATACCGTTCTCCCATAAGGCCTTAAGTACTTCGGCTGGGGGTTTATCTGTGACTACTAATATATCTATATCACTCGATAGGATGTACCTCCCTTCAGTAACACTGCCGAAGATATATATTTCAGCATTACCATCAATACTCCTTACGGTATCGAGTATTACTTTTAAATATCTTAGTAGGTTCATGAATATCTCAGCTCTACGCTTGGCCTCTCTAACCAATAACTTCTCCGACAACTCTCATAACCTCTTTAACAACCTTCTTAAGTCTCTCAACCTCCTCATAAGTGTAATCCCTGGCTACATACCTAGACATTATGTAGGCATCCTCAAGAACACCTAACTCCATACTAAATCTCTCTAAAATCTCTTTAATTCTATCATTGCCTGCAATCTCATGTATTAATTTAAGAAGTCTCCTAACGCTATGAGTTCTTGGGAAGTCAACTCCTAACTTAAGTAATGAGGCTTTAAGAAACAACTGTAATGATTGTTCAAGACTAAATACAGCTAAGTCATGAAATCCCCTACCTATCTGCATAACGGCGGTCTCATAGAAACCCCTGGATCTCCTGAGAAGATGTTCCACCTCCTCAAGCTTAGTCAAATACACCCCTAACTTACTATTATGTTAAGAACCTTAATATTAATGAATTATTTTAAATGAAGAAGTATTCTCGTTCTCTATAAAGATATAATTGCCAACATTATATCACTAATTAAATGTTGAGGAGCTACTTAGATCTAAATTAAGAGATTATCAAAGTATGTAGAGGTCAAATAAAACAAGGTCTTGGGTGCTGAAACATTTTGATAAGAAGGACCCTCATGAGAACCCTAATCCATTTAAATACATGTATGCCATCATTATCCAAGGGCATTAGTGTCCATGCGGGTAATGGCGCCTGACTACTAAGCCTTGATGTGCAGAGGTATAGGGAGGCTCGAAAGACTTCTGTTTAATTAATATAACCTAGATATTAATTCACTATCCACTACGTATAACAGCAACCCGATAATTACTCCTGCTGTCATCAATGAACTCAGTAATTGCTGAATCCTCCTGCTTCATTTCCTAAGTTAAACAGACGATAATATCCATATTTAAAGTATTAATCATCATAGTAGGTAATTATTTATTTATAAATACGTATTAGCATAATTAAGGTAAGTAAAAAATCATGATAATACTAAGAATACCAAGGAAAGGGCAAAGACCTAGGGAATTTATATTATTATGTTTGCTCTCTAGGAATGTTTCATGCTAAGCTTCTTCAGTATGAGTATTCTTACCTTCTCTGCTATTCCTATAGCTTCTTTAGCTTCCTCTCGTGTAACCTTAATCAATGGAGGGTACCTTACACCAATGTAATAATCCTCAAGACTATCCGCTTTAACTTCTAGAAGGTATTCAAGGTTTCTATCATGCTTTATAGCTTCTTTTATGAGCTTAGTTATTGAGTGTGTAAAGGGGTACCTGTTTGTTTTGTATAGGAGGTATGCTTTAAGGTACTTCTCAACTGCTTGCTGAGCGAAGAAGCATGTATAACGATACTTACCTAGCTCATATAGCTTCCTAGCTGTATCAAGGTCATCTTCTGCAGCTTCTAATAACTCCCTTAGATCCTCCCTCATAAGACAATACCCTCTGCTAATGCATGATAGTATACATAACCGGTGTGCTTCTTATATTTCTCTACAGTGTATTTTTCAACAACAATAATCTCTGGTACGATACCAATATCCACTAGTGCTCTTCTAACCTCCAGTAGGAATTCCCTTATAACCCTTCTACCATACTTAGTCTTAGTTATGACTAGTAAGTCCCAATCAGAATTCTCTCTAAAATCCCCTCTAGCCCTACTACCAAATAAGATAAC
>JAGGUC010000066.1 GCA_021158735.1 Desulfurococcales archaeon
ACTACAGGTTCCTCTTCCTGGGAATGATGCACTTCATGGATCTCTACAACTATGACGTCCAGAGGGTAATGAGGTGTAATATACACTACCTAATGCCTGACGGTAGGATAATACCGTTCTGCACCTTTAACGTACTTAATGAAGTATATAGGGATTACGTGCAGAAGAAGTACATGTTTACACTAGATGAATGGAGAAAAATGAAGGGTGAAGGCAGCGTAGGTGAGGCAGTAAAGTACAGGCGCAACCATGAATTAATTAAGAAATTAACATCGAGTGAAATTTACGTTAAGACGTACGAGCCATTTATTAGTAAGTGGATTGACATGTACCCATGGCTTGCTGAAAGTAGTAAGTAATAAAACAACGTATTTTTCAGCGGCTACTAACTTATTGAAAACAATTATTAATAACTATGACTTAATCACTTTCGCCTTAAACTCACCCATAATTTGGTCTGATCGGGCTTTCCAAGACCTCCAGTGTACTGGGTCTTCAGGGAATTTTAGGTAATGCTTCTTAATTACGTCCATGTACTTAGAGACAGCTCTTAACCTTAAAAGCAGGGAAGGCCTACTTAGCCCAGCCAGCAACCTCATTGCCTTCTCAACGACACTAAGTTCAAGGTCCCCTCGCAGCGAAACTACATTAAGATCCTCTTCTTTAATTATCTTCTTACGCATACCATACTCTAAGTCGCCATCACTTAAGTGTTGTAGGAACATTCTAAAAATGTCTAGCGCTGCCTGCTTGGCCCCATACCTCAACATGTAGCAAGTATTAGCACGCCATAATTTCTCAGCAGAGCAAACCCCCTCACTTAGTGCTGATGCTACGGCTTCAGCAACGCAGTAGGCTGAGAGCATTGCTGAACCCTTCCCTCCACCATGAATGGGATTGACGGTGTAGGCTGCATCACCTATGACGGCAATACCGTTCCAAACAAGGGATGGTAGTGGGCGGCGGGTAGGTACTGGGGCACCTCCAGCTTCAATAAGTACGCTATCCTTGAATGTACTGCGTGAGAGCACGTACTTATACAGCTGTAGCTTAGGGTGTGGATTGCCAACACCTCCCTGAACACCCAGTCCTACATTAACGAAGCCGTCTGTTAATGAGTATGGGAAGAACCACCAGTACCCTCCCGGAGCTACTTTATTTGATACATATATCCGGAGTATTTCAGGCTCGTCAATAGGTTCCTTAAGCTTTCTGACCTCCCTATATGCTATGTTGGTGTCCTTCGGGTCTAACTCATCACTTACTGGCCACTCCCGCGGGCACTGTCTAGCTAGCACTCTAGCAACTCCAGTAGCATCAATAACTACCTTAGACCTCACCTTTCTAGTCCCTTTGCAGTCAGCAATAATCACACCTGCGACAGAGTTGTCACGTATAATTAATTTAAGTGCTCTTGCCCTCTCCATAAACTCTATGCCGCCCTTAATAGCCTCAGTAATAAACTTCTGTGTATAAGTTACTCTATTTATTTCAAAGCCATCACCCAAGACACGGTACCTTATGTCCTCAAGGGGTGAGTAAATATCTATTCCCTTCACTAAACCACTTAGCTCATTACCTGCTGGAGGAGGCACGCCAAGCTCATCTATGTGGTGCTTACCTATAGCGTCCCCGCATGGTTTGTCACCTACCCTTTCGAAAGACTTAATATCTAAGAGAAGCACCTTAAAGCCTCGATTACGTAGGAAGTACGCTGCTGATGAACCAGCAATCCCAGCCCCTACTATGACTACATCATAGGATATCTCATTCACTGTGAACGCCTCAAGAGAAGGTTAGGAGTAAATAATTAAATTTTCCTAAAATTCTTATAAGGTGTGCAGTAGGTGGTGAGTGCTGTGGCGGCTGAGTGCGTATTTATAATAAATTTACAGAATGTAAGGAAACAGCCCGAGGAGGTTTGCCAGATAATTAAAAACAAATTCAATGAACTCCTAAACTTTGGTCACAGTAAGTTTAAGTTCATAATAGTTACTGGCAAGGACTTGAGCGATTGGATCGACTATGTTAGATGCATTATTGAGTACAACATATCTGCAACTATTACCATAGACCAGATGAATGAGTTAAGTGAAGAAGTTGCAGAGAACGCTACTAGTGTGTCAGACTTCTTGCTAATTAAGACATAATCACTCAGTAGTGGGTCCCCGTCGCTCCATCTACATCACATATCAGAGGGTGTCGTCAGGTCATCCCGGAAGTACTTTAGACTTACCAACTTAATAACTTATCCTAAGATCCCTAGTAGAGGTGTTTTAAACTGATTTGTGAGGTCTGCGAGGAGCATGAGGCAGTAGGGAGATGTAGTATATGTGGTAGGTGGGCGTGTAGCAGGCACCTAGTAGAGGGTGTGTGCGCTATTTGCAGGAGCCTCATGTGTAGTATATGCGGTCAGCAACTGTCTGTAAGTAGATGCGTTATCTGCGGCAGGCTGATCTGCAGAAACTGCTCTGTCGAGCTCCAGCCCGGAATCAGAGTATGTGTTAATTGTTATGGTGATCTAGACAAAATTGTGAGGAGATACCCGTCACTTACCTACTTGACCAGGTATCTCTCAAGGAAAGCTTAAATTGCTGTTTTAAAGGGTTTAGCAGGTGGCTGGCGTGTTATTTAGTGAGGGTAAGGAAGTAGTAAAGAACGTAATCAGCAGGTATGAAGGCATTAGAAGGGAGGCTGTCAAGAAGCTACCCCAGTCTAAGTCAGTGGTATTTAATGTAATTGCGGACATAATGTATAGAGTTGAGAAAGCGCTGGAGTATCTGAGTGAGTTAGAAAAAACCGTGGGTGTTGTTGTCGGGCAGGCGAAGAAAGTATGTGGTAACTTGTATTTGATTAAGACGGAATCTACTGCGTCAGTACTAAAACTCAAGCCTGCGCAGTCACTTACTTATGACGGAAGAAGTAACAGTATCTTTTTATCAAATGGTTCGATTAGTGTATCTATACAGGGGGTGGTTATTAAATTTGTTTTTAGGGGAAGGGAACTCCAGGTTAATTACAGCAACCTGAATGATGCTTCAACTAAGGCAGATGTGGTTAAGGCGGTAGCTAGGTACGTCATTGATCTTGCTGATAGGTTGCAGCTGATTATAGAGCAGTGTGCTAAACAGCATAATATCAGGATCTAGCTTAGTTGCATTACAGTGTAGTAGGTGCTGAGTGAATTGATAGGCCTCGTATATAGTATGCGTGATCCTGCAGGTTCGGGAATAGCTAATTACATTATACATCACTTTACGTGCGAGGAACTTGAAGTTCCCGGAGCTTATGGTGCTGTATATGTTAAGGAACTAAAATCTATATTAGCTGGTTTTAGTGAGGATGTAATATACTTTGATTTTCTCGATGAGCGTCTTGACGTAGACTTCTATATAATCCTATCCAGGCACTCAGCAGAGTCTGGTATTAAGTCATTAACAGTACATCATACAGGCAATCCATACGGCAAGGCGAGCTTTGGCGGGAAGCCCTATGAACTAAGTATAGCGAACCCACCTATCACTAAATTACTCCTGGTTAAGCTTAGTGAGCTAGCTGATAGGCACGGTTTGTCAGATTTTCAAGTAGTTTATGAGGCTACACATCATGGACCAACTAACTTGAGGAGGCCGCTAACATTTATTGAAATAGGCTCAAGTGTTAGTGAGTGGAAAATGCAAAAAGCACATGAAGTTGTAGGGGAGTCAGTAGCTGAGGCAATCAGGAACTACCTTAGTAGTGGAGAATTTGCATGCATTGGCTCCGTAGGGTTTGGGGGACAGCACTACTCTTCAGCATTTACTAAGAGAGCACTGAGTACGGATGAGTGTTATGGACACATAATTCCGAGGTACGCTATTAAGATGCTCAAGAATGAAGAGCCTGGTATGATGAAATACGTTTTTGAGCAGGCAATTACTAAAAATTCAGTCAGAATAGTCAAAGCTGTCGCCCTCAAAAAACTGAGCAGAGCAGTTAAGGACACTATTAAGGAGCTGGCGGAAGGGCTAGGTATTGAATTGATTGTAGACTGACATCACATGACTAGTACTGGGTATTTTAGGTATAACGTCATTAATTTTGTATAGGTATGTATGGGGGTCAGGAAGTGGCCAAAGTGGTAATTAAGGTCACGGGAAAGCTATTTGCTCAAGGGAATGAGGGAATTGTTAAGGATTTTGCATCAGTCATCATAAACTGCATTACTAGAGGGAATAGAATAGCTGTTGTGACGGGTGGAGGACCTACAGCTAGGTCGTACATACAGTTTGGTAGCAAGCTAGGACTCAGTAACGCAGTGCTTGATCTGCTAGGTATTGAGTCATCAAGATTAAATGCACTCGTCTTTGCTGCTCTTTTAGGAGATTACAGCTACCTCCCAATTCCTAGAAGTATAAATGAATTCATGATGGCTTGGTCGACCGGGAAAGTAGTTGTGCTTGGTGGTCTCCAGCCTGGGCAGTCGACCAATGCTGTAGCTGCAATCGTAGCCGATATAGTAGGTGCTGACTTATTAATTAACGCTACAAATGTTGATGGTGTATACGATAAAGACCCTAAGACATATCCTGATGCACGTCTGCTCAAAACAGTTAAGATTGAGGAATTAGAAAGAATACTGGCTGAGCAGGCATCAAAACCTGGAAGATATGAATTGCTTGATAAGGTCGCACTAAACATAATTCGCAGGTCGAAAATTAAGACAGTGTTTATTAATGCGTTTAAAATAGACCAGGTGGAGGCAGCACTAAGTAAAAGGGAAGACATTGGTACTCAGATAGTTTTTAAGTAACACTTTATAAGTAAGACAGCCCAGGAAATATTTAACCCCTCTTAGTATTAATTCTTTGGTGCGGGGGTGCCCGAGCTAGGTCAAAGGGGGCGGGCTCAAGACCTTCCGGCTTCAGCAGGTTAGAGACCCGCTGGCGAAGGCCTGCGTGGGTTCGAATCCCACCCCCCGCACCATAGCTTACTTTACTAAGGTGGGAAATAGTTTGGTATTGAAAGAGATTTCAGGTTGTGGAAAATAAGCTCGTTAAAAAAGTAAAAATAATTCTGTACAAACTTTTATTAGGTGTTCATGGTTGAACAATAGTAATTACTTAGTAATACAATTAAGTATACTACAATAAGAATTACTTTGCGTATTACCTTAATACATATATAATTAAATATTACTGCGCAGGTGTCAGCACTCGAACCAATCTTTAATTACTTTCGGCTCGGAATAATTATGGTGTTTCGATGTTTATCGTTGAGCTTAATGCTAGAAAAACAAAGACTATCACGTTAAGAGTAAGTAGGGACTTAAGTGAAAT
>JAGGUC010000136.1 GCA_021158735.1 Desulfurococcales archaeon
AAGGTTTATACACCCTCAAGTACCTTTTTGCTGGGGAAATAATGCGGAAGAGCACATCACGTGACCGCGATTATGATGATGAAATATGGGATGAAATAGACAGTGACCTAACATTATTCAGGTACTTTGTTTCTGAACCAATGATTGAGGTCAGGGATGAAGGCGATGAGATTAGGGTCCTCATGGAGGCTAATGGGTCGCGGGCAAGAGATGTAGCAGTAGAGGTCATTAGACCTAAATTTCTGGATGTCAGCTTGAAGTATAAGGGCAGGCACATCAGAAAAAGAATTGAGTTACCTACGAAAGTAAGGAGTACTGGGCACCAAGTAAAGATAAAGAACGGCGTACTACAGGTGATCCTGCATAAATCACGGTAAGGAAGCCTAATTATTTCGCGGTACATGACATGAGTTTCCTAGCAGTACATTCTAATTATGCTTCTCCGGTACTTTGCTTGAAGTTACTTTAATTACCTCTTAAGCATTAAGTAATTACAGGTGCGCGGGTAGGGCCGGGAGGGTCGCCGCCTCCCCCAGCCGAAGGCGTAAAGCGGGGCCAGTAACTCTCACCTCTGAGGCAGTCCCTACATATTGCCCCACGGCCAGCGGTGAATCCCGCCTCGTGGGGCCGGCGGTGGCGGAGGACCTCCCTGAGGGGAGGTGCCTACCGCCTTTGCGGGGGGAACCCGGCCAGGCCCGGAAGGGAGCAACCTAACCCCTGACGCCGGCGTTCACGGGTCACCGGGAGGAGGACGGCGTGGGTCAACAGTATGTAGGGGTTGCCTCAGAGGTGAGGGGACCGCGCACCTTACTAGGCTGAGCATTGTCATATGAATCTCATTAGCCCTATGAGCAGCAACACTATGGTGAAGGCAACAGTAAATGACTGCACCACCTTATTGAAGTGCTCGAGGTTGTACCTACGCAGTAATTCAGCTATAATTCTGGCACCGTCAGTAATATACAGTGGTGCTGCATTAAGCATGGCTAGCGATATGTTGACTATCTG
Organism: Desulfurococcales archaeon; assembly: GCA_021158735.1. Lineage (GTDB taxonomy): Archaea > Thermoproteota > Thermoprotei_A > Sulfolobales > NBVN01 > B83-G16. Next base: position 1,009 of record JAGGUC010000136.1, read on the forward strand.
AAGCCAGTACAGAAACCTACCTAAGTGGATAGCATACGACGGGGTTTCCTCCGTCGGTAGCTCAGTAATGTAAACCCCTAACTTATCCCTACCGCTCTCCTTGAACACTCTGAAGTACTTGACCCCTGAAGTAGCCTTAACTACCTCTCCCTCTATCTTTACAGGTACTACCTTAAGTAATAGGGTAATGTTTACATTCCTGTACCTGCTCAGCACTTCTCTCAAGTCATTAATTGACTTTATCGGTGTGTCGTTAATTGCTAGAATAATACATGGTGTGGGTAACCCTGCCCTAACCGCTGGTGCGCTCTGATCTTCACTCAGTCCAACAACCACTACGGCAGTGGTTATTTGAGCTAATACGGGCTGTATGCACGCTGTAGCTAGCAGAAAAAGCAGTGTGTTAGCAAGAATACCAGCGGAGAAAACTCTAACCTTACTTTTAAGTGATGCATGAGCTAGTCTCTCTTCATTAAGCCTAACGTAAGCTAGCGGAAAGATGAAGAGTATTCCAGCACCCCATGCCTCAACCTCAAGGCCGTCTAAGTAAGCCGCCAGTGCATGAAATACCTCATGTAGAGCTATACCTATAGCTGCCGCTAACAGTAGGTACAGAAACGCATGCAAGCTAACGGTAACACCGGGAATTACTGGGACAAACGGCGAGGTGACCTGAGCTGATGCAGTAAACATTGACCTAATAAGTGATATAACTGAAGGAATGAGTAGCCAGTAAAACAACGCTAACAGGGCAGCAAAATTCACTGCACCAACTGCCAATACTGCGACCTTAACCCTCCTAGCTCCTGCAAACCTTACTAGCTCAGGACCCTTACCCAAGTCAACCAACACAGTAAAAAGGTGAATACTCACTCCCTTCTTCTCAAGCTTACTCCTGAACTCAGGCATCATATTGATTACTAAATAAATAAGAACCTCAGCAACAACAATTCCTACCAAGACAATATAAGCTGGTTCCGTCCCCTATCCCCTAAACACACACATCATGCTAAGCATTAAAAACTCAGCTAAATAACTTTTTAATCTCATCAAACATCCCCTTAAGGGGATATCACCGAAATGTCACCTAGGCAGAGGAAGAAAACCGAATATAAAATACCAGGAGTGATAATGCTGTTAGCTTTAATAGCTGCCGCAATAGCCCTAGGCATCTACGGTCTTCAGCAGTCAGAACAGTACTCGAATACTACACTAACCACACCTACCACGGAAAGTAATGTAACTACAACCCAATCAACACCAGCACCGAGTAGCTCACCTACTCAAACCTCAGAAACTGAATTAAACACATCTTCTACTTAAGAAGCAGGGATTTCTGACCAGTATTTCACTCCTAAAAACATCTACATAGTACGTCAGATTAGCAATGAAATCCCTGAACGACAGTATAGGGACAATAACAGCTCCGTTGATAGCGCCTTTAAGCACCTGTGTTAATGTAACTATTACAGGCACCAAATACTCAGCACGCGCTAATGCAGGATACTTAGGCATAATAAAGCCACACTCCCTAGCTAATTCCTCAATCTTAGCACTGTGCTCTTGAGCAACAATCCTTAATTTACCGCTCTTTCTGTACCCCGGCTTCCAATGCTTGCAGTCGATTACTAAACAAAGCCTTGAGACCTCATCAATACCCAGCACATCGATCTCAAATCTCCTCTTAGTAAACCTGACACCCCTAAACACAGTGAATCCAGACTTACTCAGATACCTAGTCACTAATACCTCGAAGTCAGCCCAACTAAGGAATTTAGAGACCTCCTCCGGGTCGGCTCCAAGCTCCACAGCCCTCAGAGCCAGTGGAACTAGAGTCGAGAAACAGATACCACCACCTAAGGTCTTCTGGTAGACATCCTCCGTAAGTACGTTTAGGCGGGTCAGGACACCCTCTTCATCCCCTGAAAGCTTAGTACATCTATTACTAGACAGCTTCTCCAGCAGTGCTTCCAAAAAAGACCTTAGGTCAGCCGGTTGCATCCGTCTTCACCGACTCCGCGTTCACCTCCTTCATCACTCACATGTTATTCTCTTTAAGGAAGCTATTAAGTAATAGAGGATGTGTAATTATAACTTCAAAACTATTTTTAAGTCCCTAACGGAGTGGGTTCTTGAGTGGGACGAAGTATGTCTTCATCAACAAGTAGGATACTTGCCTCGCTCAACTCTCTGAGTGAGTGGGTAGAGATGCAGAAGAGGGCAATAGAGATCTTCAGAAACTTGGAAAAACAGCTAGTAAATGCCGATAGACTGACCTTAGTGTTAATGACTAGGCAGGCATTCCAGCACATGATCAAGACACTGAAGGCCTTCGACCAATGGCTCACCGATCCATTCATACTCAACTACATAACTAAGGACATGCTAATTGATGTATGGGAAACAACATTTAAATTACTGAATGAATTGCTAGAGCTTGATATAAGGCACACTCAGGCAGTTAAGAAAGCAGCCGAGAAGATGATTAAGGAGGGCAGATTACCTCCAATACTGAGTATTAGAAGAAGTAGTGAGGAGGAATCTGAGAGGAGGGCTTTCTTCCCCCTCTAAGAGCTGGGTGAGGCAGCAACCCATAAGCTTTTATCCCTCAGGACTGTTGTTAATCAAGGGACTAGTTGAGGGTATTTAGGGAATCCTTCACAGCGATCTCGAAATTTATTCTCTTCTCACTAGACTTCATAAAGGAGAGCGATATAAGCAAGTTTATTGAGACACTCTACTCAGCTTACAAGGACGGGAAGAAAGTACTGATAATAGGTGCTGGGCGCTCAGGACTAGTTGGCAAAGCATTTGCTATGAGATTGATGCATCTCGGATTCAGCGTCTACGTCTTAGGTGAGACCATAGTGCCTGCGCTAAACCCCGGAGACATAGTCATAGCTATTTCAGGCTCAGGGAGAACCAAGCTAGTAGTTACTGCAGCCGAGGTATCGAAGTCTATAGGAGCTAGAGTAATTGCTGTCACATCATTCCGTAACTCCCCGCTGGCACAGATTTCCGACTTAGTGATAGAGGTACCTGGCAGAACGAAGATAAGCAGTGAGGATGACTATAACGTCAGGCAGTTAATAGGAATCTACGAGCCCCTCGCACCGCTGGGAACGCTCTTTGAAGTAACCACGATGGTCACCTTAGACGCCATAATATCGGAGTTAATGACAAGATTAGGTAAGACTGAAGAGGACTTAAGGCAAAGGCATGCTAACATTGAGATCTAAATTTAGTACTTCTTATAAAATACATGATTAAGGATACCTTGGTTAATCTTAATTTCTAAAACCGCTCCCGAAGGGCGGTGAGGAGTTCCGAGCCGTGCCGTGATGAACCTGAGGGTGATCATGAACGAATATCAAATACCACGAAAAATCACTCCCAGGTGAACGGCTCTGAAATTAAATAATTTAAAATACTATTAATTCCCCACTTTTTATATAAAATTTAATATTATTGTATTATGTAGTAGTGAATTAAGTACTTAATCACACACATGAAGTGCGTCAGTAACCCCTGGTGACACCGCATATACTTTATTTACTCTTTTCTGAATCTAGATCATGTAGTGATGATGATGTTCTTCCCGACCGCTACTGAATAGGTGAGGATGCGGTGGCTGTCTGAGCAATCGTAGCAACTTCTATTAATTAATCATGAATAAATTATTACTTTTGAACACGTATTTCAGGATGCGGGTGTACTAGGCGATGGGTAGGAAAGAAGTTGAGGTTACTTCTACATGGTCTCTCAGACTGGCGCTATACAATCACTTAATTAATGGGCTTGAGTCAATAATAGCTGAGTATGAGTGTGAAAGCATTAGCGTGGTACTTCCTGAAGTTATGCAGTCTAAGGGCTTCTCAAACATAGTAGTTTGTTATGGTAGGTGTAGGGAAGCACCTTATGAAGGCTTCGAAATTAACAATGCCGTAAGGTATGGATTGGCTGAGGAATACATGTTTAAACATTGCTACGATGGCTGGAGCCCCAATGAACTGTACTCTCGGTCACTGGATCTATTCCTTAGGAACGTGTCCTCATTCCTGCGCTCATACAGTATCAGAACTGCCTTGGAGGGTATAGAGTACATGCTTGTTGTCCTCCAGAATGGAAGGGCAGTACTATTGGAGGGAGAGAAAAATAAAGTCGTCATACCGTCTGTAAGAGCTGTAGTCTCAGCTCACACACATCCTAGGAACTGCATTCCTTCACCTCATGACATCAGGTCACTCACAAATATACTTCTTGAAGGAGGGCTGGGAGCCTCAGTTGTTTCGCCCAACTGCACACTTACAATATTCCGTAAGGGACCCTTCACTGAAGATGACTACCTGGCACTGGCATCATTTACTAGGAACTTGAGGAAGAACACTCTTAATGAGCTTGGGCAACTACTAGCTAGAGGAACCCTTAGCAGAAATCTTAGGATCATGATGCACCACTAGCTTATGAACCTGCCTTATTAGCAGGGATAGTAACTCCCTCCTTTCTACTAAGGAAGTAGTAAGCTTGTACTTCCTAATAAGGTCGACTAGACTATCAATAAATTCACTGCTTACTCCGCAGAATGTCTGAAGCAAACGCCTTCTCATCACAATCCATGAGAACAACCTACATAAGTTACAGGGGCAATGATGAATAGACGCACTCTCATAATCAATTATTTTTACACTGCCATTCCTACTTATAATTACGTGCTTTCCTGCAATGCTGAGTTCCTTGTGATCTATACCAATAGCGTCAAGCCAGTATGACGCGGCCATGACCTTAACTAGTAGTAGCACGGCATCTCTGCAAGAGGTTACTGAAGTCTTAATGAATTCCTCCAAACTCTCACCATCAACGAACTCCATAATTATGAAGTCGTCGGAGCACACAATAGGCTTCGGAGCTACTGGCGTGGCAGGTTTCATCAACCTACACTCAAGAATTAAGCTGTCCCTTTTTGAGTCGCTTCTCCTCAACTTCAGCGCCACTAAACCGTACTTACTATGGAGTGCCTTAACAACTATAGCTGAGTGCCCTTTTCCAAGCACTCTTATCTTATTTACTATGTGCCTACCCTCACTAACTATGTAGTTTATACCATGACTTAGTAGCTCACGAACTCTTTTATTAAAGCAACTCCTACCTGCACTAGGATAGCATATTACAGAAGCTAAATCCACATTACCAGTTAAGGAGTACTTTTTACTACCTCTAGCCATGTAATACCCTGTAATCTCAGCTTTTCCCTACAACACAAGAAAAAGTAATGAAGTGTGTCGTTTGAGGTTGAGAACCCTAGTCTCCTCAATTGCGGGTTAAAGCCAGCCCCTATACTTCATTGCCTGGTATACTCTCTCTAGTGAGAGTACTAAGGCAGCATCCCTCATAGTAACTCCTTTCTTCTCTCCCTTCATGCTCTCGAACTTCTCGTAGACTCTCAGGAAGTTGTTCTTCATTATCCTCTCTAACTTCGCCCTAGTCTCCTCCTCATCCCAGATGTACCACTGTAGGTTCTCGACCCACTCCAAATAGCTCATAACTACACCGCCAGCGTTTGCTAGGAAGTCCGGGACTATTATGGCACCCTTCTCGTATAGCTTAGCCTCAGCCTCAGGTGTTGTTGGTCCGTTAGCGCCCTCGACAATTATCTTTGCCTTTACCTTGTCAACGTTCTCTAGGGTTATCTGCTCCTCCATTGCATCGGGTCCTAGTATGTCTGCATCAACGTATAGTGCTGCCTTGGGGTCAGGTATCTTCTCTCCCTTCGGATAGTTGATGACTTTCCCTGTCTCATTCTTGACCTTCATGGCAAGCTCTACATCAATGCCTTCTGGATCGTACACAGTACCGCTTGTATCACTAACTGCAACTACCTTAGCACCCATCTTAGCTACCCAGTATGCGTGCCACCGACCCGTGTTCCCGAAGCCCTGGATAGCTACCCTCTTGCCCTCAATACCACCTAGATACTTCTCAGCTGCTTCCCTGCTCATGACTGCACAGCCGAAGCCTGTAGCATACCCCCTGACAGGATTACCCCAAAGTACTGGTGGCTTAGCAGTAAATACGCCAGGTACGTTACGCTGTGCGATCTTGCTGTACTCGTCGATCATCCAAGCCATTACTTGTGGGTTAGTACCGACGTCCGGTGCCGGAATATCTATCTCCTCACCTATTAGTGGAGCAATAGCCCTAGCGTACCCTCTCGAAACCTTTTCCAGCTCACTACACGAGAGCTTCTTATAGTCAACTCTAACAGCTCCCTTACCGCCGCCATAAGGTATGCCTGCCAGCGAGTTCTTAAGCGTCATAAGAGTAGCTAAGGCCATGTCATCCTCAAGAGTTACCTGCGGGTGGAACCTGATGCCACCCTTATATGGACCTAAAGCACTATTAT
>JAGGUC010000106.1 GCA_021158735.1 Desulfurococcales archaeon
AGTAAGCCAGTCATGAGATCACCTCGAAAAAATACTTTCCAGCTGATCGATGTTGAGGTTCTTGAACGGGTAAGTACCTGAGAAGCATGCCGTGCATAGTGGCCTGATACCTACTGAGTCAACCATTACCTCCAGAGTATTGTAGGCTAGTGAGTCAGCGTGCAGCACCTCAGCAATCCTGACAGGGTCTTTCAACCTCGAAGCTATGAGCTCCCTCCTCGTAGGGAAGTCAATGCCCATGAAGCAAGGGTAGCGGACTGGTGGGCTAGCGATCCTAACATGCACTTCACCCGCGCCGTATCTCCTTAAGAGGAGTACTATGCTCCTCATGGTCGTGCCCCGGATCAGTGAGTCATCAACTAACACAACCCTCCTACCCCTGACCACGTCCCTAACCACGCCGTACTTCATTGACGACAGAGCCTCCCGCAGCCCTGGAGGCATTATGAAGCTCCTGCCAACATACCTGTTCCTCATCAACCCCTCATCCATAGGTATGCTGCTCGCCCTACTGAACCCGAGCGCTGAGCTCCTCCCGCTGTCAGGCACGGGAATAACTACGTCGGCATCCACAGGTGCGTTGGCAGCTAGTGCCTCACCCATCCTAACACGCGCTACGTGGACCTGAACACCGTTGAAGTATGAGTCAGGTCTTGAGAAGTAAACGTACTCGAAGACGCAGGGCGTCGGTGTGTCAGTCATGTGTGTTTCAGTTTTCTCCAGCGAGTACCCGTCGAAGGACACCACCTCCCCGGGCTGAACCTCATGCCACAAGTCAACACCTACACCATCAAGTGCAGCTGTCTCTGACGAAGCGACAAACCACCTATCACTACATGAGTAAGACAGAGGCTTAAACCCCTTCGGGTCCCGGGCCACCACGATCCTCGGCTCACTGGTCAGTATGGCGATGCTGTAGCTCCCCACCACATAGTAGGGCAGTTCCCTGACCGCCTCAACAACATCACCCCCATTCTCAGCAGTCAACACGCTTATTAGCTGAGCGAGGACCTCCGTGTCTGTCATGGACTTCTCGATCCTTAACCTGCGGGAGAGTTCACGGTAGTTGATTATGTTTCCGTTGAAAGCCACAGCCATCCTAGGCTTCAGCCCCACCTCAATCGGCTGCCCGCCAGCATCCATGTACCCCCCAGTCGTCGAGTACCTGACATGCCCTATAGCCGCGTAGACGTCGGCTAGAGCTAGGTCCGAGGGATTGAAAGCCTCAATAACGTACCCCTTCTTCACCGCAGTAAATAGCTTTCCATTCCTGAATACCGAGATCCCCGCTGACTCCTGACCTCTGTGCTGAAGCTCGATCAGTAACCTATAAATGTATAGTGGTGCCCTAAACCCAAAAAAAGCTGATATACCGCACACCCTACCCCACCTCAAGAAACCTCCTTAAGGTATTGAAGTACGAGTCCCTCACCACGTTCAAGTCCAGCGACGCGACTACCCTACCTGCCTTAACAAACCTTAACTCCTCACGACCAGCGACCTCACCAACTACTGCCGCACTCAATCCCAGCTCCTCAGCCTTCCTCAACACCTCATTAACTGAGGCATTAGGCACCTCAAGAATGTACCGAGCCTGTGTCTCAGAAAAGAGCACCTCATCAACTCTATAGACAGCTCTCGCCGGAATCCTGCTTAAATCAACTACAAACCCCAGACCTGACATAGCCGACATCTCAGTAAGTGCTGCCGCAACACCGCCAACCCCTACATCATGAACTGACCTGACCGCAGAACCCACTATTAGCGACCTAATCAACTCCGCCGTCCTCTTCTCCCTCGACGGCCTAGGTGCTGGAACCTCACCCTCCTCAAGCCCGTGAACCCTCCACAAATACTCTGAAGCACCTAACTCAGGGAATGTCGCACCAATAATCACTATCTTAGATCCTGCCTCCTTAAACTCCATGGTAGCAGCCCTAGCTACGTCATCGACGCGTCCAACGCCGACAATCGTTGCAGTAGGCTTAACTTGAGTTCCTGTTAACTCGTCTTCATTGTAGAAGCTTACCTTACCCCCGACCACAGGCAGGCCGAGCTCGTCAGTCATCCAAGCAATACCCTTCACCATCTGCTCAAAAAACCAGAAATGCTCGGGCTTCTCCGGGTTCCCGGCATTTAACTCATCAACAATAGCCAGCGGCTCCGACCCAACAGCTACTAAGTTCCTGAAGCACTCAGCCACAGAATTAGCAGCACCCCTGAAGGGGTCGACTGAAGTATAGCGGGGGTTAGCATCACCCTTAACCGCTACACCCCTCCTCGACCCGTCGAGCAGTCTCAGCACAGCAGCGTCCGCGTACCCAGGCTTGACTACAGTCCTGACACCTACTTCATGATCGTACTGCTCGAAGATCCACTTCTTCGACGCTACATTAGGTGACGTAATGACCGAGATTATGGCATCCCTGATATCCTTCGGTTCAGGTACTTCAACACGCTTAAGACCCCTAAGAGCTTCCTGCGGTGGTCTTGAAGCCCTCCTAACAGCTCTGGGCCTTGCTAAGTCCTTAGCAGGGACATCAGCAACCAACCCCCCCTCATAGTAGACTCTGATCCTCCCTAAAGAGTCAAACCTGCCTATGATGCTGTAAGGCACGCCATAATGTTTTAGAACCCTCAGCACATCCTCCACACGTCCCTCATCAGTTACTAACATCATGCGCTCCTGACTCTCAGAGACAAGTAGTTCGAGGGGTGTCATCCCCTGCTCCCTAGTGTGCAACTTCTCCAGGTGCACCTCAGCCCCTACACCATGATCACTTGCTGCCTCACTAACCGCTGTAGTTAGTCCACCACCACCTAAATCCTTAATGTACTTGACTAAGCCCCTCTCAGTCAGCTCTCTGATCGCTTCAATCAGTAACTTCTCAGTTAGCGGGTCACCGACCTGTACTGCCGCAATGTCCTTGTCAGCATCTTCAGCCAGCGGTCTTGAAGCAAAGCTACTCCCTAAGATACCGTCTCTCCCGGTGGCATTGCCCGCTATGATTATTACGTCACCTGGGGAAGCACCCTCAAGCACTAGCTTCTCCGTATTAGCAAACCCTACGCACGCTACATTAACTAGGGGCTGCCTGTTGAAGGACCTGTCAAACCATGTGTCACCAGCTACGGTAGGTATACCTACTCTGTTGCCGTAGTCACTAATGCCCTTAACTATACCTCTTATTAACCAGCAGGCGTGCTGGTTCGAGGGCTCACCCATGTACAGCATGTCTAGGAGTGCTACAGGTGTAGCTCCAAGCGTTAGGATGTCCCTTATTATTCCTCCAATACCTGTTGCCGCCCCGTCGTACGGATCCACAGCTGATGGATGGTTATGGCTCTCGATCTTGAAAACAACTGACTTACCGGGAAACACCTCAATTGCTGGTGCGTCCCTACCTGGACCAATGAGGACGTGGGAGGCCTTAGTCGGCAGTAGCTTAAGCAGGAGCCTGCTACTCTTATATGAGCAGTGCTCGCTCCACTGCGCCTCAAACATGGCTAGCTCCTCCTGCGTAGGCTCCCTCCCTAAAATCTTCCTTATCTCATCAACCTCCTCCCTACTCAGCGGCGTAGTCACCACCCCCTCCTCAAAGCTGTAGCTAAGCTCTGAAAGATCAGTCTACCATCAGGTAAGTACCCCCTCGGGACGAGAACTTCCTCAGAAGCTCTTTCAGGATGCGGCATGAGGCCGAACACGAGCCCGTTAGGGCTGGCGACCCCAGCTATGTCGTGCAGGCTACCGTTGGGGTTGAAGCCTTTTAAATACCTCAGTAAGGGGGAGTGCGTCAGCCTGCCCGAGTAAGTAGCTTCATCAACGAAGTACCTGCCCTCAGCGTGGGCAACCGGCATGCAGAGTTCCTGACCGTCCTTAAGCAGGAGCATCCAGGGCCCCTTAGGTCTCTCGACCCTCAGCTTCACCCACCTACACACGAATGAACCGGACTCATTCCCGAGTAAGGCTCCGGGAAGTAGCCCAGACTCAACAAGTACTTGAAAACCATTGCAGATCCCTAGTACGGGCACTCCCTCGTCTACAGCATCAGCAACCTTCTCCATTACCTTGCTCCTAGCTGCTATGGCTCCGGCACGTAAGTAGTCACCGTAGCTGAAGCCTCCAGGAACGACTATTGCGTCCCACCCACCAGTCCTGAAGTCCTCATACCACACAACCTCCCCTTCGAGTCCGTCTGCAACTCTCAGAGCCCAAGCTACATCGTAGTCGCAGTTAGTTCCCGGGAACTTAATGACGGCCACCTTAGGCACGTAAGCGC
>JAGGUC010000097.1 GCA_021158735.1 Desulfurococcales archaeon
AAGGTAACTAAGGGCTCGGTAATAGAGATAAGCCCGGTTAAGGTTCCTAGAGTCATAGGTAAGAAGGGGTCAATGCATCAGACATTAGAGAGTGAAACAGGATGCAGAATAACAGTAGCTAAAAACGGTAGGATACTTGTTGAGTGCCCGAATAAGCAGCTAGAGGAGATCGTGGTTCTTGCTGTAAGAAAGATTGAGAGGGAAGCTCACATACCAGGCCTTACAGACAGAATAAAGGAATTTATTCTTAAAGAGAAGGTTAGGAGGGGATTATTAGGTGGTGAGCAAGGAGGAGAAACCGAAGCTGTTTAGGGATGACGGGCTCAGGCACGACGGGAGGAGGCCTGACGAGTTAAGGCCTATCAAGATGCAGGTCGGAGTACTGAAGAACGCCAACGGCTCTGCCTTAGTGGAGTACGGGAAGACGAGAGTACTTGCAGCAGTCTACGGGCCGAGAGAGCCGCAGCCAAAGCACATTTCACTACCTTATAGGGCGATACTAAGGTGCAGATATCACATGGCGCCATTCTCAACACATGAGAGGAAGTCTCCAGCACCTTCGAGGAGGGAGATCGAGCTATCTAAGGTCATTAGGGAGGCTCTAGAGCCCATAGTAATTTCTGAAATGTTCCCGAGAGCATCAATAGACATATTCATCGAGGTGCTGAACGCAGACGGAGGCACGAGGACAACATCCATAACTGCAGCTTCGCTAGCACTTGCCGATGCTGGTATACCCGTGAGGGACCTAGTCACAGGTGTTGCCGTCGGAAAGGTTGATGGTGTCATTGTTCTCGACATAGACGAGGTTGAGGACATGTATGGCGAGGCCGACATGCCTATTGCAGCAGCCCCATCACTGGGTAAGATAACGCTCCTACAACTCAACGGTGTCTTAACACCGAGTGAGTTTGAGGAGGCGTTAGATCTAGCGATGAATGGTATTCAGGAGATCTATAAAATACAGAGAGAAGTTCTAAAGACAAAGTACTTAAAGGCCAAGGTGGAGGAGTAGTTATGTCAATAACACCTTCATCAGACTACATAATACCGAAACTAAAGGCAGAAACAATAGTCTCACTGATCAGGAAGGGTGTGAGAGCCTCAGGTAGGGGCTTAGAGGACTTCAGAGAGCTTGATATAGTGACAAACTACATACCCAACGCTGACGGCTCAGCATTTGTGAAGCTGGGGAACACGCAGGTAATTGCTGGTGTTAAACTGGAACTAGGGACACCGTACCCTGACACACCTAATGAAGGTGCCATAGTAGTGTCAGCAGAGTTCGTACCCGCGGCATCACCGCTCTTTGAGCCGGGACCCCCCGATGAAAACGCAATAGAGCTGGCAAGAGTGATCGACAGGTCACTGAGAGAGATCAAAGCAATAGACCTGGGTAAGCTGGTGCTGATACCTGGTAAGCGCGTGTGGGTAGTGTGGATAGATATATACGTACTAGATCATGACGGCAACTTAATTGACGCGTCATCAATAGCTACACTAGTTGCGCTCCTGACAGCTAGGGTGCCGAAGGCCGAAGTAGAAGGTGAAGAAATTAGAGTAGGTAAGAGCGAGTATACAGGACCACTGCCTATGAACCGGAAGGTGGTTACGGTAACAATAGGTAAGATCGACAAAATAATGCTTGTTGACCCGGACATAGAGGAGGAAACAGTTCTTGATACGAAGCTGGTGATCGCGGTGTCAGATGATGAAAGAATAGCAGGACTTCAAAAGTCAGGAATGGGTGCTCTGGATAAGAATGAAGTACTGAAGATGACCGAACTAGCTATGAAGAAGGGCAAGGAGATAATCGAGATCGTGGAGAAGTCTATAGAGGCATCAACACGTGGGGCAAGTACTGAGCAAACCGCCAGGAAATCAAGAGAGGATTCGGAAGACACGGATATGAAAGGCGAAAACGAAGAAGAAACCTCCCAATAAAACTTAAAAGCATAGTCCATACCACCTAAGTAAGGATGGGGAAAATGGGCAGGAGAACTAGAGTAGTTGGTGTTGCTGGACGCTACGGACCGAGGTACGGGTCCACACTAAGAAAGAAGTGGAGAGAAGTTATGGAAAGGAGGTACGCAACATATAGGTGTGTATTCTGCGGCAGCAAAGTTAGAATGAAGAGAATATCAGTGGGTGTGTGGTACTGTCCCAGGTGCGGCCGCGTATTCGCTGGCGGAGCCTACCAGCCGTACACAGAGGTAGGGAAGGTAACACCCAAGTAGTGAAGGATAAATGAAATGAATAAGAAGTTAATTATAACAACCTCAAGAGAACCCTCGAGAAGAACAAGATCTTTTGTAAAGGAACTCACGCTCGCGGTACCGCACACAATAAAGTTTAATAGAGGTAAGTCTACACTCAATGACCTCAAGAACATAGCTGTGAGTAAGAATGCCTACGGTTTACTCATGATCTATGAAATTAAAGCCAACCCATCAGCACTTGTTTACTATAGGGTGTCGGACGTAGAACTAAAGAGGATCTACCTACTTAAAATAGCGTCAGTAAGGTTGGGTAGGGAGATCAGGGAATACCAGAAGCCGCTAGGTATTAAGTCACTGGTCATGAGCCCTGTGAACTTGGGGTCAGGGCTACCAATCTTCGCAGCAGAAGCTATAGTAGAAATTTTTAAGCCATCATTATACCAGGGTGACCCCCCGCTAAGGGCTGTTGAGGTAGTACTTGTGGGGAACAGTAACGGAATGGACGTGTCGTTTATATGTACATCATCTGAGAGACCCTGTGGCCCATCATTTAAGGTCATGAGTGTGAAGCACTATGACTAATGCAGTAGTGATTTTCAGAGCCATAGTAGATATAGGGGCCCAAGATGTTGCATATGCCGTAGTAAAGGCCTTAACACCGGAGGCTAAGATCAGGCTGAGGGGAGTTAAAACAGTAATTAACATCGTGGGTGAGTCAACTATTGAATTAGTTATTGAAGCACCGGACCACTCATCCTTCAGGGCTGCAGCAAACGCAATGCTGAGGCTCATGTCATCAACTATAGAGCTTATTAGAAGGTTGGGCTCGATGTCTTAAAGCCCGCTAACAACAAAAGTATTATTAACAATTCCAGTAAATAACCTCACGGTGTAGTCGATGGCTCAGAGATTACCGCCAGAACTAGAGCAGCTAGCCATTAAGTACCAGCAGATAGAGGCCCAGCTTACTTCCGTAGTTACCCAAAAAACAGCTAT
>JAGGUC010000105.1 GCA_021158735.1 Desulfurococcales archaeon
CCCTCATAAAGTATTGTGTAGGCTGTGGCCCTACCAACATTCCCCGTACCAACAACAGCTATGTGCAAAATCAGCACCAGGTAATAGTTACGGGCAAAGTAATTAAATGCGTGAGGAAGTACTTGCATGTAGTTACTCTTATTTAGAGTTAGAGGAGGTAGGAGTGGGTTTCCTTAGGTAAAAACAACTTTTATTTTAAACTTATTTAAAGCCTGAACACTACTTAACCACTAATGAACCTGTAAACTACTGTACCGCAGTTCGGGCAAGTGCCTTTAACAGCTTTTCTGCCGTTCTTTAGTGTCACTACCTCAGGTCCCTGAATTACTACCTTCTTCCTGCATTTTACACAGAAGCCTTCCCACTTTTCTTCCTTCTTACGCCTGGGCAAAGTAGATCCCACATATATAGTAATATCAAACAGGATATAAAATTTATTCATTTTGGGGGCATATGCGCCCTTACATGATATTTCTATTACGTAGATGTACGTCCTTTCACCAAAATTTACCAAAAAATTTTAAACCACACTATGTTTGTTAAATATTTATTTAACTACTGAAGTCATCAGCTTCAGTAAAGTTAGGGCAATCACCGTTTTAGCGTCCGCGACCTCCTGCGACAGCACCTTTCTTAAGGCTTCCTCCAAGCTCAGCTTGACGACCTCGATCAGCTCGCCGGGCTCAGGTCTGGCACCCACGTACTTTAGGTTCTTAGCGACAACTATATGGAGGACTTCATCACTGTAGCCAGGTGCTGTGTAAACTGAGATTAACCTCTCTATGCTCTCAGCTTCGTAGCCAGTCTCCTCAATAAGCTCCCTCCTAGCAGCTGTAGCAACGTCCTCCCCTTCCTCCATCATACCTGCAGGGACTTCATACACCCACTTCCCAACCGGTGCCCTGAACTGTCTTAGGAGTAAGATCTCTCTGCTGCTCAGTAGGGGGACAATAGCCACTGCCTGCCCAAAGTGTACTATGTCCCTCCTAACTACTCTCCCCTTCATTAAGTACTCTCTGGAGATCAGAGTAACTCTCCTCCCCCTGCACAGCACCTCCTCACTAAGTAGCTTAATCTCCAAACTAACACCTAAACCTCAAGTATTTGAAGCAAAAATAATTATTGCTGGGTTAAAGGTAGTTACTAGTGGATGATGCGGATTGGTCTTTGGGGAGTGGTGACCGAGGGAGCGATTACTGACACATAGTTATTGAGCTTGCCTACTCCCGAGTTACTCACCGGGCCTGCATAATAGCTAAAAGTGGCTTAACTTCATCTATGTACGGGCGTGCCCAATGTGAATTAACGAATTCCCCCGGCCTCATCACCGCCTTGAGCTCTCCTCCCTCAAAATAAGCTATTCTGTCACCTAGGAATACTGCTTCAGTGAGGTTGTGGGTGACGTGTACTGCTGTGAACCTTAGCTTCCTGTGTAGGTACTTAAGAAACCCCCTCGCCCTGCCTCTCAGCCTGGGATCCAGGCTCGCTGTAGGTTCATCAAGGAGGAGTAACTTAGGCTCAACAACCAGAGCCCTAGCCAGCGCTACTCTCTGCTGCTCACCTCCCGACAGCTGGCTGGGCCTCCTACTAAGCAATTCCTTAATTTCTAGGACTTCAGCTATCTCCCTAACTCTTTTCTGAATCTCTAGCTTGCTCACACCTCTCACCTTAAGTCCATAGGCTATGTTGTCGTAGACCGTCATGTGCGGAAATAGAGCGTAATTCTGGGGAATTAATGCCACTCTCCTCTCCTCAGGGGGGTACTGCGTCACGTCCTGACCGTTAATTAGTATCACACCCCTCACAGGCTCTAGGAAGCCAGCCAGTGTGTGTAAGAACACTGTCTTCCCTACCCCGCTAGGTCCCATGACGACCAGGTACTCGCTGCTACCCACCACCAGGCGAGGTATTCTGAGCCTGAACGTACCCAGCAGTACTTCTAGATCCTTGATCTCGATCATTTTCTTAGCACCCACCTAACAACTACGAATAGCGCTACTGAGAGCAGGACTAGCGGTATTGAGAGCGCTATGGCGTAGCTTAAGCCGTACGTATTGAACCACTCAACAATGAGCACATTCACTGACCTCGGGTAGTACGCAACAATTAGTATCGCACCCACCTCACTGATCGACCTAGCCCACGACAGCAGGAAGCCCACACTAATACTCTTGAGTGTGAGGGGTAAGGTTATCGAAGTAAATACCTTGCCCGGTCCAGCACCCAAGCTCCTCGCAACCATCTCGACCATCGGGTCAACGGACTCGATCCCTACCTTAACTGTATCAATTAATATGGGTGCTGAAACAAAGGCCATCGCAGCCACTATACCCCAGAAGCTGTCATCTACAGCCATACCCAAGCTGGTGGTTAAGGAACCCAGCAAACCCCCGCGACCATATGCCGTAAGTATCATGATGCCAGCTACAGCATGAGGGATCATTAGAGGTACATCGATCAGTGCTTCAACCAGGTACTTACCCGTGAACTCCCTGCGCGCTAGTAGGTACGCTAGCGGCGTGCCGAGCGCGAGCAGTAGTGCCGAAGCAGTTAGTGAGGCCTTAATAGTTACTGCGAACGCCTCCCAGGCCTCAGTCGACAGCATTCTGTTCTTAATTAGAGCCTCCTCTAATGCGTGGAGGTCAGTCAGCGTGAAGATAGCTATTAGTGGGGTTAAGAGGAATAAGATCAGAACTGATGCTGAAACAGATAAAAGCAGAGCGAACTTCTCGAATCTCCTAATACTACCCGCCCTCAACCCTAACGTACCTCAATAATTCTTGAGGCACGTTCCCGTAGCCCAGCGGCTCGTCCAAGAACGGCTGCCCCAGCGACTCAAACATGTTCTTCCCCTCACTCAGCAGGAGTTCAATAAATTTAAGCCCCAGCTCCGGGTTCTCCGAGTTCTTAGGTACTGCGACGCCGTAGACTATAGGTGCCATAGCTATTTCCTCTTCCTTACTCGTCCCTACGAGTATGTGCAGAACAACCCTGCTGTAGAAGTCCCTGAAGGCCGGATCCCTGAGATTGATCTGTTTAGGCAGCTCAACGTACTTGAGCCCATGCTGCACCGCAACACTCTTGTACTCGAAAGCGTAGTCTAGCGCGCCTGCCTCAAGCAGGGCTACTAAGTCGATTTCCTTAGGCCTCACGATCAGGTCTCCGGAAGAGACCTTCAGGACTGCTGGAACGTACAGGTGGAGCACCTCACCCTCCCTGCTTGCATTTATATTCGTCTTCTTAAGTACCAGGTCCTCCAATATACTGGAATTACCGTAGTACAGGCTCGCTAACGCGATCACTCCAACAGACCTATAGCCGCATGGATCCTTATTCGGGTTCGAGAACCCGTACCTAACATCAAGTCTATCCAGTATCTCAAACCACTTGTCAGGGTTCTTGAGCAGCTCATCAGAGTACCTAGACTTACTCGTGAAAGCTATGACTATTTCATTAGATGCGAACGCTACGTACCAGTCAGCGTACTCAGGAACCATGAACTTCGGTATTAACCTGTAGTCAGCAACACCCACAACATCACAAACCTTCTTTAAGTCAGTAACCTTCCTTACAGCCATAACACTACCACCGGCTTCGATGTAAACCTCAACACCGTACTTATCCTTAAATACCTCAGCAACATGCTCAAAAAGTATCTTTAGTGAGCCAGCACAGAATATTTTGAGAGGTCCGTTAGTGAAGACAGCAGTATTTGACGTAGTTACTGAGGGAGGTAATGTAGTGCAAGTAGCTCCTGATTGAGTGCCAGGGACAGCGTAAACTCCCTGACCACTCATGTAATTAATGACAGTTACGGCACCTGCAGCAATAACTATGACAGCCACCAAAGTTAGAGCCAGTACGTAGGACTTCACGCACTGCACCGAAGAATATCCGGGGACTTGAGTAAAAAACGTTATCTATTTACCGATAACGGATAACTTAGTGTCTCGCAAGGTATTTATATGCTAGCAACGCATGAATTGCTGTGCCTATGTAGAGCGCGGACTCGTCTACGTCGAACTTCGGGTGGTGATGTGGGTATGTTATTCCTTTCTCCTCGTTTCTAGTACCCAAGATTATGAATAGCCCCTTAGCTTTGGTTGTGTAGAATGAGAAGTCCTCTGAGATCATCATTGGCTTTACTTCCGCTAGCTCGGCAATACCTACTGACTTAATTACTTCCTTAGCGAACTCCGCTAGCTCCGGGTCATTAATTGTTGCTGGCACGTGGTCAGGCTCAATTATGAATTCCCCCGAACACCTCATGGCCTTAGCGTACCCTTCAGTAACTTCCTTCATCCTCCTGAGGACGTAGGTCCTGGCGTCCTCATCTAAGGTTCTTATGGTGCCTCTCATGACGGCCTCCTGAGGTATTACGTTGAATGTTGTGCCTGCGGTTACCTGGGTCACACTAATAATTACTGGGTTGAGGTGGCTCACCTCCCTGGAAACTATCTTCTGGTACGCATTGATAATGTCTGCAGCAGCAACTACGGGGTCTATGGCTTGGTGCGGTGCTGCCCCATGACCTCCCTTACCCCTGATCCTGACGGTGAATGAGTCCGCAGCTGCTAGCAGGGGTCCCTCTTTAACACCTACGCAGCCAGCTGGTAAGTCAGCACTTACGTGGATGCCGAATACAGCATCAACATCATCTAGGTGACCTTCCTCAACAATCTTCTTAGCACCTAGCCCACCCTCCTCAGCGGGCTGAAAGATCAGCTTAATAGTCCCCTTCAGACTGCCCTTAATACTAGCTAGTATTCTGGCCGCTCCCAGAAGCATTGCTGTGTGTGCGTCGTGCCCGCAGGCATGCATCTTGCCGGGAACCCTCGACCTGTAAGGAACGTCGTTCTCCTCCTGAATAGGTAGGGCATCCATGTCAGCCCTTAACGCTACTACCGGGCCTTCTCCACACCTCAAAACACCTATTACGCCCGTCCCAGCAGCCCTACGAACCTCATACCCTGACTTCCTTAACTCACTGGCCACAGCTTCTGAAGTCCTGTACTCCTCATACTTCAGCTCGGGGTACATGTGGAAGTCCCTCCTACGCTCGATTACGTACTCCCCGAGCTCTCTCGCCATACGGACTATTACATCCTCCAAACCGGCCCACCAGTATAAATATGAGGACAACCTAAAATAGTGGCGTAGGTAGCTTAGAGTTTATACACTGCTTAGAAGAAGAATTAATGGATGCACCCACGATGGAAGTCGGTGAGTTACTGGGTAGGACGGCTGAAGTAGCTGGCGTTGATAGCAGTGAGGTTGAGTTCCTGCGTAGGGAGGTTCTAAAGCTTCTTGAGGATAGGGGTGTTAAGGCTCCGGAACCTGCTGAGTTCCTAGATGCTTGCGAGCATGTTGCACTACTCTGGGGCGTTATTGATGATAGGTGGAGTACTTTTGCTAAGGTACTGCTCCTGCTGAGGATCTATGGTGAGGCTGGGAGGGAGTTCAGAGGACTGAGTAGTGTTGAGGAGGTATTCACCTACCAGGCAGTCAGGCTCCTATACGCTAGGTACCTGCTCAGAGATGATGAAGGCAGGGTCAGGGAGGTTCCTGAGGACGTCTTCAGAAGAACCGCCTGCTTCGTCGCCACTGCAGAGTCAAGGTACGGCAGTAATCCAGAATTCTTCAGCAGGGAGTTCCTCAGGCTGATGAGTGAGCTACGCTTCATACCGAACTCACCCACACTAATGAATGCCGGCACTAGGAGACACCAGCTAGCAGCGTGCTTCGTAGTACCTGTTGAAGATGATACAGGCGCTATACTGGATGCCCTCAGAGTTACTGCAATGATAATGAAGACTGGTGCTGGCGCGGGTTTTGACTTCTCGAGGCTGAGGCCTAAGGGCGACGTGATAGCTGGGACCGGGGGCAGGAGTAGTGGGCCCGTGAGCTTCATGAGGTTATTCGATGTTCTCACGGACGTGATCAAGGAGGGCGGTAAGCGGAGAGGAGCTATGATGGCCGTCCTCCATGACTGGCACCCGGATGTGTCGGATTTCGTAATGTCTAAGTGCGGTCCTCACAGAGTGTTTGAGAACTTCAACTTAAGTGTAGGGATTCATGACTCCCTCATGAATGCCGTGAACTTTAGGAATAAGTGGCGTCTCTACAACCCGAGAACGTGCTCTGAGGTGAGGGACCCACTGAGCACAGACTTAGAGAGGGCTGAACGTGTGTGCAGGTCCTGGGCTATCGTTGACGCCAACGAAGTACTTGACCGGATAGCGGAGTGCGCGTGGAGGTCAGGAGACCCTGGCGCAGTATTTATTGACAGGTTAAATGAGCATAACCCAACACCCCACCTAGGCAGAATACATGCTGTGAACCCATGCGGTGAGACACCGCTCCTGGACTGGGAGGCCTGTAACTTAGGAAGCATTAATCTGGTCAAGTACGTTGAGTCAGGCAGGATCAGGTGGGAGGACCTCGCTAGAGATGTCAGGCTAGCCATCAGGTTCCTAGATGATGTAATAGACATGTCCTGGTATCCTGACCCAAGAATTGAGGAGGCGGTTCTGAAGACCCGTAAGGTGGGGCTGGGCGTCATGGGTCTTGCTGACATGTTGACCGAGCTGAAGATCCCGTATGACAGTCATGACGCGCTCTACTTGGCTGACAGTGTAATGGAGTTCATAGCGTATCATGCGAGAGCTGAGAGTAATGAGTTAGCTAGGGAGAGGTCGCCCTACCCTGAGTTCCCGAGAAGCATTCACGCTAAAGGTAGATTCAACTGGGAGCCTCAAGTGCCTGCTAGGGAGATATACGACTTAAGTGCCGTCAGTGCTGAAGCAAAGAAGATCGCTGACGAAAGGCCTGAGCCTGACTGGGGGGCCCTGCGCAGGGAGATGCGTGAGGGAACCAGGAATGCGACAGTAACAACTATAGCACCTACTGGGAGCATAAGCATTATAGCTAATGTAACGTCAAGTATTGAGCCTTTCTTCGCTCTAGTTTACGTTAGGGAGGTGACCATAGGGAGGTTCCTGGAAGTCAATAAGTACTTAAGGCAGGTCCTCAAGCAGGAGGGAATCCTCAGTATGGACAAGTTACTTGATGTAGCTAAAGCAGGTGGTGCCGCTAAACTCGCTTGGCTGCCGGAGAAGTGGCGCAGGCTCCTGAAGACAGCGCATGACATAGAGCCTGAGTGGCACGTGAGAATGCAGGCAGTATTTCAGAGATGGGTCGATAACGCAGTCAGTAAGACAGTGAACCTAAGGCATAACGCACCGGTACAGGCAGTTGCAGAGGTATTTAAGCTGGCGTGGAGGCTCGGCTGCAAGGGAATCACGGTATTTCGCGACAGGTCCAAACCTGAGCAGGTAGTTAATGTGGGGAACGAAATTAATGAAGTACTCAGGTCGGTTCCTGAACCATCAAGGAGTAAGGACAGAACCTACCACAGGTGGTTCAGGATAGGTAGGGAGGAGCTTGCCGCTGCGCCTGAGGATTACTCAGGCGGCTGCCCATCATGCGACGTGTGAGTTACGTAATTCACCAATCACTATTTTAGACGCTAAACACTTAGGAATTCAATAATTTATCCGGTGAAGCAGGTGTTAAATTAAAAACGTTCTTTCCGATAAGTTTTTTAATCTAAATATAGACATCATATACCTGTCCGGTGATTTAAATGCCTCTACGTGAGGGCATATCTAAAACTGTATCAATAATTATAGTTATTGTAGTGATTATCGCAGCGATAGGAGGTATTGCAGCATACATGAGTCAGCAGGGACCTACAGCCACCCCAACTACTACGGCATCACCTACTACGACAGCACCAACTACAACAGCACCCGCAACAACACCGTCACCAACAACGACAACCGAAGCCAAACCCATAATTATTGGTGCCACCCTCTCACTCACAGGTAAGTACGGCAGAACCGGTGAGTGGTACAAGCTTGGCTATGAGCTCTGGGTTGAGCAGGTGAATAAGAAGGGCGGGCTGCTGGGAAGACCTGTTAAGTTGATACTCTATGACGACCAGAGCGACCCGACGACAGCAGCTAGCCTCTATGAGAAGCTCATTACGGTAGATAAGGCAGACCTCCTCTTAGGACCATACTCCAGTGCTATAGCCTTCGCTGTGTCGAGTGTTACCGAGAAGTACCATAAGGTGATGGTTGAGGGCGGTGGTAACGCACTCAAGATATTCTCTAGGGGTTATAAATACATCTTCCTGACGCTGCCGGGGCTTGATGAAAACATTACTAAGGGCCTCTTCGACTTCATAGCCTCACTACCCCTTGAGAAGAGGCCTAAGACCATAGCCATAATCAACGCTAACGACTTATTCCCTAAGGCCATAGCTAATGGAGCTGTCCTGTACGCTAAGAAGTTAGGCCTGGAAATAGTCCTGCATGAAGAGTACCCGAAGGAGGCCAAGGACCTGACACCACTGCTGACGAAGATCAAGGACCTCAACCCAGACGTCCTAGTCGGCGGTACTTACTTCCCTGACGCAGTACTAATAGTTAAGACTCTGAAGCAACTGAACTGGAGACCTAAGATCGTGTTCCTGACTGTAGGACCTGCTATGCCTGAGTTCTGGGAGACCTTAGGTGAGGACGCTAACGGCATCATGGGTGAGAGCTGGTGGGAGCCTACAGCACCGTGGAAAGGCGTTGATGAGTTTGTTAAGGCTTTCAGAGAAAAGTACGGTAAGGACCCGGACTACCATGCCGCGTGTGCGTACGCGGCTTGTCAGGTGATTGAGGAGGCTGTCAAGGCTGTAGGCAGCCTAGACCAGGACAAGATAGCTGAGTGGATCAGGACCTACACCATCGAGACCATTGTCGGCCCGCTAAAGTACACTGAAGCAGGATACCCGACTCTAGGTCCGCTACTGATTCAGTGGCAGGACGGTGCCAGAGTAATACTCATGCCTAAGGAGGCAACAACCGGGGAGCCTGTGTATCCGCTGTCACCGACCTGGGGGTAGGGTTAACTCAACGCAAAGTTTTAATTAATACACACTGCTTTTTATCTCACCAGCAACTTGATCTTGTCATACATCATCGAGTGCTGTCATAATTAAAGTCTCCTGCCGTGGGTGGTGGATGAAATGGTGGTTGAGGGAGCCCTGCTTCAGGCTCTTGTAACGGGCGTCCTGCTAGGCGGTGTCTACGCACTGATGACGTCAGGCCTGAGCCTAATATTCGGCGTCATGGACATAGCTAACGCTGCCCAAGCAACCTTCGCCGTCTTGGCAGCATACCTAACCTACTGGCTGCAGACGATCTATGGCGTGAGCCCCTTTGTTGGCATGGTAGTGTCTGCACTAGCTCTATTTGTGGTGGGGGTAGTGGTCTATAAGTTCATGGTTTCCAGGGTGGCTGGGTTGATGGCGTTCACACTGCTCTACATGATGGCTATGTTCTTAGAGAACACGATGATATTCACGTGGACTAACCTCTACAGGAACATTAGGGTTGAGTTCTTGACGACCTCGATAGGTGTCGGGGGTATCTACGTACCTCTGGACAGACTGGTGGGGTTCGCTATAGCTGCCGTCGGCTTCGGGCTTCTGTCGTACTTCCTGAAGTATACGTACTTAGGTAAGGCAATAAGGGCCACAATGCAGAACCCGGTTGCAGCATCGCTAATGGGTATTAACGTAAAGTTCATATACTTAATAACGTTCGGGCTGGGGCTAGCACTCTCTGGATTTGCCGGAACGGTTATGGGGGTAATATACTCGTTCAACCCTACGATAGCTGATGAGTGGATAGGTATAATGTTCGCTATAGTGGTTTTTGGAGGACTCGGGTCATTGATGGGTACGTTCATAGCCTCACTAATAATTGGGGTCATAACGTCGATCGTAGGTACTTATGTGTCGATGGTGTGGTCGCCGCTGGTAGCGTTCGCTGTTCTCATACTGACGCTGTGGATCAAGCCATCAGGTATCATGGGGAGGAAGCTATGAAGCCCGCAGTAACCTTAGGTAAGGTCGTAGCCGCAGTTATTTTCATTATACTAGCACTCGTCCCGGTGTTCTCGCCAGAGCTCTTCTACGTCGACTTCATGCTGCTACTCTACATGTACGCAGTAATTGCTGCAGGCTGGAACATCATAGGTGGGTACACGGGGTACTACTGCTTTGGGCACACAGCATTCTTCGGCCTGGGTGCATACACGACCGCTATACTTGTGACTAAGTTAGGAGTCTCACCATTCATTACGTTCCCCCTGGGCGGGCTAGTAGCTGCAGCGTTCGCATTCGTCATAGGGTACCCGACACTCAGGCTCAAGGGGGCGTACTTCGCTATAGCGACACTTAGTCTGAGTTTCGCTCTTCAGATACTTGCACTCAACCTGACTCCGATAACTGGCGGTGGTGAGGGGATCTCACTGCCCCTGCCGCCGTGGGATATTGAGACCACCATAACAATAATCTACTACATAATGCTCTCAGTCTTTGCAGCAACGATAGCAACCACATACTTCCTGGAGAGGTCTAGGGTGGGGCTGGCGCTTAAGTGCATTAGAGACAATGAGCTGGCTGCTGAATCCGTAGGAATCCCGACAACGATGATGAAGTTCATAGCGTTCCTCCTAAGCGCGTTCTTCCCGGGTGTTGCAGGAGGAATCTTTGCTTACTACGCGACCTACATTGACCCGCCAACAGTGTTTAACCCGAGCATCTCGATGTTCGCTATAGTGTTCTCGATGTTCGGCGGCGCCGGGTCTGTTACAGGACCGATAATAGGTTCCGCCATACTCTTTACTGTGAGTCAAGCGGCTAGATACACGATAGTGGTGCCTGGCTTCGACCTCATGGTCTTCAGCGTAATTGCTATAGCGATAATACTGTTCATGCCTAAGGGAATAGTCGGTGTCCTGAGAGAGAAGTACCGTATTAGACTACCGTGAGGTGTCGCGCATGACCCTACTAGAAGTAAGGAACGTTTGGAAATACTTCGGTGGTTTAGCAGCGCTGAAGAATGTGAGCTTCAGGTATGATGGAGGCATCCTAGGCATCATAGGCCCTAACGGAGCAGGTAAGACTACGTTATTCAACGTCATATCCGGGGTTTACAGGCCCTCTAAAGGTAGGGTCTTCTTTGATGGAAGAGACATTACCGGACTTAAGCCGCACAAGATATGTAAGCTCGGCATAGTCAGGACCTTCCAGATCCCTAGACCCTTCAGTAACGAAACAGTCCTAGAGAACGTGGTTGCTGCCAGACTCTTCGGGGGGCCGGGCACCATATCAATTAGTGAGGCAGAGGAGGAGACCATGGAGATACTCGAGTTCATTGGGTTGAGGGAGAAGGCTAACGTTGTAGCTAAGTCACTGAATATTCATGAGAGGAAGAGGCTGGAGATAGGTAGGTGCTTAGCAACTAAACCTAAGATCATGATGCTCGACGAGGTCGCCTCTGGACTTACACCTGCTGAAGTAGATGAAATGGTCGAGCTGATAAAGAAGATCAACAGAACGGGGATCAACATTATCTGGATAGAGCACGTTATGAGGGCTATTATGAGGGCTGCTGAGAGGATCATTGTCCTCG
>JAGGUC010000065.1 GCA_021158735.1 Desulfurococcales archaeon
GCAATAGGGAGTAAGATTTTCCGTAACTTCTCAATTGTTGCGTCACTGAGTCTGGGCACCTTAAGACCTAAGTCACTGAGTGCGTCAGTAGCCATGACTCCCGAGCCTCCACCCACCGTGAGTACGGCTACTCTATCGCCTCCCGCAGGCGGCTGCATCCCCATAGCCATACCTACATCGAACAACTCCTCCATGTCGTAGGTCCTTATAGCTCCCGACTGCCTGAACACAGCAGTGTAAATGAAGTCCTGTCCTGCGAGAGCGCCTGTGTGGGAGGATGCTGCCCTAGCACCAGCCTCAGTCCTCCCTGACTTAAGGACTACCACTGGCTTCACAGGTGTTGTATCCCTAAGTGCCTTGAAGAATGTTCTTCCGTCTGAGACCCCCTCAACATACATAGTTATTACTCTGGTGTCACCATCATCCCTGAGGTACTCGAGGACGTCATCTTCATCAACATCGGCCTTATTCCCATAACTGATGAACTTACTCATACCTATCCCCCTCATGGCTGCCCAGTCAAGTACTGCAGCGCCGAAGGCCCCTGACTGCGACATGAAGGCTATGAAGCCATGCCTAGGGAAGCCCTGTCTCTCACGCGTCAGGAAGACCGTGTTGACACCTGTCTTCGGGACGTAAACACCGACGCAATTAGGGCCTACAAGCCTCACTCCGTACTTCCTAACGACCTGTACTAATCTTCTCTCCAACTTAGCACCCTCGGGGCCAACCTCCTTAAAACCTCCTGAAATAACTATGAGCCCTTTAACACCTTTCTCACCGCAATCCTCAGCTACCTCAGGAACTAGGGTGGCAGGAACAGAAATTACTGCTAGGTCGATCTCATCGGGCACATCCTTAACGCTAGGGTATGCTTTCAGCCCCAATACTTCATCAGCCTTAGGATTAATGGGGTACAGCCTCCCCCTGAATCCCTCCTTCAGGTTCCTCAGTAGCTCATAACCCACTTTTCCCGGTATTCGAGAAGCACCAACGACGGCTATGGAGTCAGGGTAGAAGAACACGTTGAGTTCTTCCCTACCCAATCAAGCCCCTCATAATAGCTTGTGTTAGAGTTAATATTAAGCCGTAATAATAGGAAATATATATTTTTTAAATATGTGCCACAAGGAACCGATTAATTTTATTAATATAAGCGTATTTAAGGTTCTAGGGGTTACTGCCGTGGGTAGAGATCAAGCAATTGGTGCATGTTTACTAGTAGTGTCAGTAGTTGTGATTGCTGTTTATATATGGCTTGTGTTCTTCCCTCCTGTAGAGGGTGTGGACATCATAGTACTTAAGATAACTGGCGCTGCTGCTATAGCTGCTATATTCGGTGTTATCGGATGGGTGGGGTACACATTAGCTACTACTCCACCACCTAAGCCTATAGAGGAGATCGAGAGGGAGCTTGAAGAAGAGCTGAAGAAGCTTGAAGAGCAAGAGAAAGAGAAGGGGGAAGAGAAAAAGGAGGGATAGTGTAGTACCTAACTGTTCAATAACTTTTTTACAGTTTCCGCTACTCTATTACTCTAAGTTGCTCAGCTACTGCTCACTGGCCATCAGCATAGGTCTAACAAGCTTTACCCCCTTAACTCCTTCTATCTCACTAATTAGCTTACGAACGCGTTTAGCACCCCCTCTGACGGCTATTGCCAGCATGCAGTTCCTAGGGTCTAAGTGAATGTGCATTACGCTGATGACTGTGTCCAGGTACTTGTGCTGTATGTCGGTCAGCACCTCATCGGCGTGCCCTACCTCATGATCATAAATAACTCCTAAAATACCCGCTACCTTACCTTCGGCGAGCCTCCACCTCTGCTCAATAACGAAGAGCCTCAAGGCTTCCTGAATAACCTTTGACTTACTCCCCAGTCTGGTCAGCCTCAAGAACTCATGGAGCTCTCGGGCCAGGTCTTCAGGGAGGTAAACCCCGAATTTAATTCTATTGCTCAGCCCACCCCACCATTAAAGTATATGGGGTCCGAACAATTAAAGGTAGTATAACCCCCTTTCAGACATCACTGAACATGCTGGCGGCATTTAAGTATAGAGTACATACAGGATTCGGCTTTAACCTGTGGTGCTGTAGCTTTGGGACTAGGCATTCATGATAAGAGGTCGGCCACTAAGTTTGTTGTGACCAATGAATCGAAACTATTACGAATACCTCTTGGAGTAAGGGTAACCTCTATGTAGGATACATCATAAATTAGTCTGCCAACCCATACAGAGCAGATGTTGTCTTGGTCAGCACAGACTATATAATCACCAGTCCTCCAATTTATTGCTGTTATGCTGACAAAACAGTAACGAGCGACCGCACCACTCATACACTGAAGAGCTCATTGAAGTCCGTTTAGAAGTAAGGTTCAATGAAAGATAATCTGCATTCCTAAAGTAATTCAGGAATTAACTAATCCTTCATCTGGCTGTAGGTTACATCCTAGATGTCCTCACGCGATGGAAATCTGTAGCAAGAAAGAACCGCCACTAGTGGAGGTGGAGGCAGACCACTACATAGCTTGCTGGCTCTACCATAAACACTGAGCCAGATCAGCCTTAAAGTAATGATCTAGTAAGTACTGTCGATAATGAGCCCTATTCCCGGTACCTCATCAGCTATTGTCCCAGATAATGAAACACTCTGGAGGTTAATCACTTACTGATATCCTGTAACAGGTACAGTGACTGCCAAGCCACCCCAGTTAATCAGTGTCGGAAACACCTGTGAGTTTAAATTACGTTAATACTCTAGATTTTAGTGGTAGGATTAAAAAGTAGTGCCTAAGTATTTTTTAGGAACAAACTGGAAATTCGTGATAAGAGATAGGTGCTAGTTAATGAAGTATATTAGTGATAGCGCTCCATCAGCGTGCACGTGCTTGAGTTCTAAGATATCCCTAGCTAATATTGCAGTTCATGACCTACAGAACCTGACATTACTGATACAAAATCTCCAAAGGTACTTAAAGGATCTGCTTAACGTCCTACACACTAATGGCGGCCTCAACATTATCTTGTATGCAGACAGCTACGCCACACCGACTAATCTACCACTCCTTACCTTCACCTCATTGCTCATAGCTGAAGTAACCGTTATTTTTCTGCTGAGTTACCACACTCTACTAGGACTAATGTACTTCAGAGTTAAGAGTAAGATACTGCTGAGCTGGAAGCAGTCCTCAAGACAGGTCATACCTAACGGTGGGGGGAAGTACCTGCTCACCGTAGTCATACCGATTAAGAATGAGCCCTTAGATCTCGTGGTTAGAACCGTCAGAGACGGTCTGAGGAATTTGAGGGAAGCCGATAATGTCGAAATACTGGTTATCAGCGATGATAGTGAGGACTATGTGGAGGAGCTGGCAGGGAAGCTACCATACAGGAATGTGAGAGTCATTAAGAGGGGAGGTGGTGGCGGGAGGTCAGCAGCCCTTGACTATGGTTTCAGGCTAGCTAGAGGTACCTACGTGATGTACGTGGATGCTGACGCTAGGCTCGGTCCTGAGATATCTAGGAAGATCATCAGTAGCTTAGGAAATCATGA
>JAGGUC010000095.1 GCA_021158735.1 Desulfurococcales archaeon
TGCACTAACTTCATTGCATCAATGAAGTCTTTTTTAGTTACTTTTAACTTCATGAGCATGTCTGGCGGTATCGGCTTATTTAAGTCTATTTTCTCAGTTCTCAAGAACCTCCTCAGCGCAGCCATGGCCGCCTCCTTTACTAGAGCTGCTAGGTCAGCACCTGTGTACCCGTGGGTTAAACCCGCTATCTCCTCTAAGTTAACATCCTTCTCTAAAGGTACGTTCCTCGTATGAACCTCTAAAATAGCTTTCCTAGCTCTCTTGTCAGGTGGTGGTATTTCTATCTCCCTGTCGAACCTGCCCGGCCTCCTAAGAGCAGGGTCAACAGCATCTATTCTATTTGTTGCACCGATGACAATTATCCTCCCTCTCTCTTTCAGTCCATCCATCAGTGTCAGCAACTGAGCTACAACACGCTTTTCTACCTCGCCAACAACCTCCTCCCTTTTAGGCGCTATAGCATCAATCTCATCAATAAATATGATCGCAGGGGCATTTTTCTCAGCCTCTTCAAATATCTCTCTCAATCTGGCCTCTGACTCCCCGTAGAACTTACTCATGATCTCAGGCCCATTAATAGCTATGAAGTAAGCTCCTATTTCATTAGCCAGTGCCTTAGCAAGCAGTGTCTTGCCAACACCTGGGGGACCATGTAGCAAGATCCCCTTAGGCGGCTCTATCCCGAGATGTTTAAATAGCTCTGGGTGCCTCATAGGTAGCTCAACTATCTCCCTTATTCTCCCTTTAACCTCCTCTAAATCACCTATATCTTCCCACGTAACCCTAGGGACCCCTCTTGCGATCGCTTCCTCTCTGACAGGCTCACTCCTGACTATTACCTCAGTATCTTCATCAATATACACCGCCTGTGTCGGCTGAGTGGAAATGACAACAAATCTCAGTGGCTCACCAAATAGTGGGAAGAAAACGAATACTACTTCTCCTCTCTTAACAGGCTTATAGCGGAGTTGCTCCTTAACGTACTGTACGAAGGTTTCATCAAATCTTAGGGGAACTGTCGGTGCTAAGACAACCTTACTTCCTCTCTCAACCTTAGCTTTCCTGATTCTAACGTACTCACCGACAGCAGCACCTATAGCCTCTCGTGCATAACCGTCAATACGTATTGAGTCCCTAGCCTCATCCTCCCTATACGCTGGCCAAACCTGTAGTATGACTGACCCCTTAGGTCCCTCAACCTCTATGAAGTCGCCGTAACTCACTCCCAGTGCCTCCATGTACCTCCTACCAATTCTTGCTATCTTCTTACCTACGTCACGCTGGCGGGCTGTTTCGACTCTCAGCTCAATGTACTCCTCACTCATCCTTAGCTACCCTAAAACTACTACTCACTAATGAGGATATAAAAGTATAGAGAACCTGAGACCCTCAAGTAGTGAGGTCCTTAATAAGTAGAGTAGCTTTAAGTAATATTGTCTAATTCATATTCTTTCTAAAACATCTAATCCCATGACAGTCAGCCCGTTCCGCATTACCGTCTTAACCCCGAAAGTTATAGCGAGCTTAAGATGCCTTAACCCCTCTCTACCATCATCAAGTATTCTCTCCCTATCATACCAAGAGTTAAATACATCCGCAACCATGTTGAGATATGTAGCTAGGTCCTCAGGCCTCAAGTACTTTAGCACATACTTCATTACATGGGGGAACTTACCTATTAACCAAATTAGGTCCCTCCTAAGACCCTCGGTGCACCCACTGAAGTCCACTTTGTTCCAACCGACCTTATTATCGCATCTGGATAATACACTACTAGCTCTCGCGTAAGTATACATTAAGTACGGGGCCGAATTAGCTTTTATGTTCATTGCCTTAGCCAGGTCGAATACTATAGGTTTCGAAGGTGATGTAGAGAGCATTAAGTACTTGAGAGCAGATCTAGCTATCTTCAGTAAAACATCATCCTTAGGCTCGATCCCCCTCTCAGTCATTAACTTCCTAGCCACCGCCTTAAGCTCACTTAAGACCTCATCAATCGTCACATACGTACCCTTCCTCCCACTCATTGATGTACCAGGCAGGGTGACCAATTCATAGGCATAGTGCACTAAGTTACTTGCCTCTTTCCTATACCCTAGTAAGTATAGAGCTAGTTTCAGCTGGGCCTGAGGAATTACCTGCTCCACAGCTATAACATTTATTACTCTCTCAGCATTGAATTCTCTAAATTTCTTTACCGTGTATGCTATATCCCTCGTAGTATAAAGTGTCGTGCCATCACTCCTAACCAATACTAAGGGCGGAATATCGGTATACTTGGGCAGATCCAATTTCTCTCTCAACTTACTGTTCTTTAGTAGCTGACTGAAGTCAAGCGCTGGAACACCCTTCTCTAATGTTATGTAGGGTGACTTAAGCGCCTTGTTAAGCACTTCAGAAACTAGGTTCTCCCGTATTAAATCACTTTCCCAGTCCCACTTATCAATCATGACCCCCAAATCCCTCAGCGTATGCCGTATACCCGTCATAACCTTCTCTACAGCACTCTTAACTAGCTCTACCGTGCTTGGGTCTCCATTCTCATACTTACGCATTATGTCATAAACTTCAGCCTTCGGGTCATGCCTTTCTTTAATTTTAACTATTAACTTATCTATGTACTCGGGCAACTTACTCCTAATCCTCTCTAAGTCAGCAAGCAACCCACTCAACTTACTATTTAATTCCATATACCTAACCGTGTCGTTAGCTTTCCTAGCGCTCTCCAGCTCCTCCTTCACCGAGACTATCTCAGTTAAAGTAGCAGTAGCTGCATAGATTAAACCCATAAAGTGGTCCACTTTCATACTTCTGGGTGGTTCTGGCCTGCCCAGTAACTTGTATCCATAAGCTAAATAAGCAACTTGTAAACCAAGATCGTCTATATAGTACCTCCTCTCTACCTTACTACCATTAAACTCAAGTACACGAGCAATGAATTCCCCTAAAGCGGCATTTCTCCCTGAACCTATGTGTAGGGGGTGGACAGGGTTAGCTGAAACAAATTCAACAACTACTCGAACGCCACCATTATTACTAAATCCGTAGGACTTACCCCTACCTCTCAAATTTTCTACGACTACCCTTCCATATGTCTTCATGTCGATGAACATGTTAATATATGGTCCAGTGACATTGACTTTCTCCACATATACACTATTCTTAACTGAACTTGCAATACATCCCACTAAGTCTTGGAATTTAGCTCTACATTTTTTGAGGAGCCTAGGTGCGGGAATAGCTAAGTCGCCGAAATCCTTCCTAGGCGGCTCCTCCATTACTCCTATAACATCCTCTACGCTTAAATCACACCCAAGCCTGTCTCTAACTCCCGCTATCACACGATTTGCTATATTTTCGACAAGCTTCTCATAAGGTCCAGTCATTTTAGACTACCTCATAATAAAAGAGATGCTTTTGAAGATTTAAAATTAAAATTTTATTATTTACATGTTTACATAAATTTTTCGAATCCACTAAGCAATCATTACTTAAATTTCTTAATCCTGCGCTAGAAAACCATTGGAAGATCTCTGAAGTCCATAGGTAAGGGAGTGCCTTCACTCTTTAATTTATCATACGTTCTCTCCAGAAACTCTACTAGTACGGGACATCCCTCAAATCTTCCGTCTCTATCACACCTAGACCTCTTATACATGTGTAACTGCTTTATAAAGCAATTAGTTGTCTTCTTATCATAATATGGACATATTTTATGGTATAGCTTAGCTGACCTGATCATCCGCTCTATCCATCTCTTCTTAGGGTCCTTCTTTTCTTGCTTAGGTAGTGTGGCAGTTAAGACACTATTCAGCTCATCCTCACTTATTTTCGCACTCATCTTCTCACCTCCTAGAGACGCATGAATTTAGGTACTACAACTCTTACTGTACTATTTAGGTAATTACAATACTAAATATTAACATTTTCCTTTAGGCATTTTCAGGAAAAATACACCTAAATTCTCCAGAACTCCTGAAGTGGAAGGCTGAGTCCTTACTCGAGACCCACTATTGAGAATCTGCCGTCATGCGACACTATAGCTCTTCCATCATTAACAAGCCTTGTGAGGGCTCTCCTTATTTTGTCTTCACTGGCTAAACCAGATAGAATAGAGTGTAACTCCTTAACAGTCATCGGCTTATCTCTCAGTAAGTCCGTAATGATCCTAATTAACTGGTCCTCGGTCGGTGCTCTAACGACAACAACTTCAGAATCTTCATAAACAACTTTCAGTCCTAACTTCTTCATTGGGTCATTCCTTTCGTTCCCTAGTTCCTCCATTCAGGAACCCCGTTGGTTTTAGTGTTTACGGCTTATAAGCTTATAAATACTCGCTAGTGCGATTATTTTAATGGTGTACTGAACGAATGCCATGCCCGTGGTACCGTGAAGGCGTCTGTACTTCACCTATTCTTGAATCTCCCTCCAACGAGCCCGTGATACCTGCTAGGTGCTTAGGTGATCAAGAGATATACCGAACATGCAGATACTACCGTGAGCCAGGGGACACCGTTAAGCCCTACCGCCCTGGATTCTTCGGTAAGCCCTTACTTTTAATTCACTCCCTCACTAACATACCTAGGTCTACATGCAACTACTTAGTAGTAGAGAAGCATGAGAGCGGTTGCTACCTAGCTGCATGCAAGGTACTCGGCAGGTATCTGACACGTTATGAAGTTTACTCGTGTGAGACTAAATGGGAGGACTGTCCATTCCGGAAGGTAGGACAGCGTACCGGACCCACCAAGTAGACATAGTATTAAGTAAATTAGGCTGTTACCTCCTCCACCACCACTGTCGGAACCGACAGCTCCTCCAGCACCTCACCATCAAAGTCCGGTACATAGATTATCCTTATGTCGTCAAAGAACTCCTTAAAATTCTTAACTCTTCTAATCAGCGACGCACTCTTATAATCGTACCCTACATAAACTACAAGCCTCTTCAAGCGTGACCCCGACCAGAATCTTTGGTGAGTAATATGTTTTAAAGTTCATGACTCAACAACTCTAATTAAGACTAATTCTACTTAATGACTTAATAACCCTTAA
>JAGGUC010000053.1 GCA_021158735.1 Desulfurococcales archaeon
AATGAAGTCATATTTACGGAGAGGTTCACCAAGGATGAGTTCACAGGTGAGTCAGGTGAGCGCTCAGAAGAATCAACCTGAGGTCAACATAGGTGTCGTAGGTCACGTCGACCACGGCAAAACAACACTAGTTCAGGCAATAACAGGTGTGTGGACCGCGCGCCACTCAGAAGAGCTTAAAAGAGCAATGACTATCAAGCTGGGTTACGCTGAAGCAGACGTATACGAGTGTAGAGAGCTGCCGGAGCCAGATAGATTTGTGTCTGATCCGAGCAGGTGCGGGAGTGAGGTGAGCTATAGAAGGAGTATTTCATTCGTTGACGCACCAGGACATGAGGTACTAATGGCTACGATGCTCTCTGGCGCGGCCCTAATGGATGGTGCAATACTTGTTGTAGCAGCTAATGAGCCGTGCCCGCAGCCTCAAACTAGAGAGCACTTCGCAGCACTTGACATTATTGGTGTTAGGAATTTAGTGGTAGTTCAAAATAAAGTTGACGTAGTATCAAGGGAAGAGGCTGTGAAGAACTATAATCAGATAAAGGAGTTCCTCAAAGGAACCTGGGCTGAGGACGCCCCGATAATACCTGTGAGTGCTCTTCACAAGGTAAATGTCGATGCACTGATAATGGCTATAGAGAAGTTCATACCAACGCCCGAAAGGGATCTGTCATCACCACCTCTAATGTTCGTTGTCAGATCTTTTGAAGTGAATAAGCCCGGCACTCAACCCGATGAGCTTGTAGGTGGTGTAGTGGGCGGCTCTCTACTGCGCGGTGTTCTCAGAGTAGGTGATGAAATAGAAATAAAACCTGGCATCAGGAGGGAGAGGGGAGGTCGAGTAGTGTATGAACCACTGACATCAGAAGTGGTTAGTATCAGGTTTGGGACACGGGAGTATAATGAGGCTAGACCGGGGGGTCTTGTTGCTATAGGCACCAGGTTAGACCCCGCATTAACTAAGGCAGACAGACTAGTCGGCAATGTATTAGCTAAGGCGGGAACCTTACCAGATCCTCTCTCATCAGTGAGTATTGAGTATAAGCTCATGGAGAGAGTGATAGGTACTAGAGAACTTATTAAGGTGCAGCCACTAGCCAAGGGGGAGAGAATAATGCTTACAGTAGGTGCGGCAGTCACATTAGGAGTAATTACTAAATTAGGCAGAGATAGGATGGAGCTTATGTTGAGGAGACCTGTGATTGCCTGGAAAGGAATGAGGGCGGCAATCAGCAGGCAGGTCTTAGGGCGCTGGAGGCTCGTGGGCTGGGGGAAAGTAGTAGACTAGATGATAGAGTAGGTATGCATGGCTAAGAGTGTAGCTGATAAAGCGAAGAAGTGTAGGGTTATTCTGGATACTAGTGTGCTACTGATGGTGTATGAAGGAGTAGATGTAATTGAGGAAATAGAGAATTCACTAGGTATCAAGTGTGAGTTCTTAATTCCCTCAGCAGTTATTAGTGAACTCGTGAGGCTGAGGAATCAGAAAACCGGGTGGAAGGGTAGAGCATCAGCCGTAGCGCTACAGTACATTGAGGGCAGAGCTAGTGAATACAAGGTACCTCTCAGCATGAATTACCGTACAGCTGATGACGCGATAGTTGATATAGCTAAGAATTTTAGGGACAAATTCATTTATGCGACAGTAGATAAGGAGCTAAAGCAGAGGTTGAGGGGGCTTAACGTACCAATACTTACGTGGTGGTTTGGAAAGCGAAAATTCACTATCGTAGCTTGATAATACTTAAAAATAGAGTTCATAAACCATATAGTTGGTTCTGGTGGTAGAATGTTCAGGCTGATTGAAATTGAGGACATAATCAGGGTTCCTCCGGATAGGTTCGGTGAGGAGCTGGAGAGGATAGCGTACGAGCAACTCAGGGAGAGATACATAGGGAGAGTTGACAGAGACTTAGGACTAGTTATAGCTATAACTAATATTAGAGTAGAACCTGAGGGTGTTATTCTGCCAGGTGACGGTGCAACATACCATAAGGCTAGGGCTGACTTCATTACGTATTACCCGGTAAACAATGAGGTTGTTGAGGGTGAGGTTGTGGATGTTAAGAAGATAGGAATATTTGTTAACATAGGTCCCATAGATGCCTTCGTACACGTATCGCAAATAACAGATGACAGGATGGTATATGATGAGGCTAGAGGCGCACTAATAGGTGAGGAGACCAAGCTGACTATAGGCAGGGGCGATGTGGTTAGAGGGAGAATAGTTAACGTGACGATAGCACCGCCAGCACTCATAAGGGTTGGCATGACGCTCAGGCAGCCGGCCATGGGTAAGATTAAGGAGGGGGTTAGGTAGTGCCAGCTAGGAGGAAGTATTCAAAGTTGTTTAAGGCATGCATTAAGTGTAAGTACTTAGTGCCCTTAGATACACCCAGGTGTCCTGTCTGCGGCTCAGAGAACTTTACTGAGAACTGGTCAGGTATTGTAATCGTGGTCGATATGGAGAAGTCAGACATAGCTAAAATGCTGGACATTAAGGTCCCAGGAAGGTACGCAATACGGCTCGGTACCTAACCCTAATTAACTGCGCAAATAGAGGAAGTTAAGAGTTAAATTTTGTTCACAACTAAAATAGGAGTAGGTGGAAGATGCATGCAGGAGCAGGAGATAAAGGCATTAAGGACTGCAAACCTCCCAGGGGGTGCAGTACTTCACGTGATAAGGGAGAGGGATAATAAGGTAATTGGTAGGCTGGAAGCATACTGCATAGTAACACATGTAGGTAGGGGGACACCCTCACGTAAGGAACTAATAGAGGTCATGTCATCACTGTACTCCAAACCTCCCGAACTAGTAGTTGTTAAATACATTAGGAGTGACTACGGTATAGGGAGATCACGTGTCAAAGTACATATTTACGAAAGTGTTGAAAGGCTGAAGAGCTTTGAACCTGAGTACATACTTAAGAGGCTAGGGGTGAGCTAGTATGGCAGGGAGGCATAAGCTCTACGATTACAATTACGAGAAAGGTACAATTAAGTTGAAGAACAAGATATGCCCCAAATGTGGTAGGGTCATGGCATTTCATAAGCAACCTGTGCCACGTTGGCACTGCGGCTATTGCAGCTATGTTGAGTATGTTAGAAAGTAGTTAGGTTGTTTCATTAATGAAGACTATAGTACTTGGCATAGAATCAACGGCGCATACTTTTGGTGTGGGTATAGTTAAGGAGCGCGAGATCATAGCTGACACCAGATACAGATATGAGCCAGAGAAGGGCGGCATACACCCTAGAGACGCGGCCTTATACTTCATGAATATAGGACCCAGCGCTATTTCAGAAGCGCTGAGGTCTGCAGGGATAAGTGCGAGGGACTTGACGGGTGTAGCCGTAGCCCTAGGGCCTGGGCTAGGCCCGTGTCTAAGGGTAGGAGCCACCCACGCTAGGGCGATGGCTACCTACCTGAATAAACCACTTATTCCAGTAAATCACGCAGTAGCACATATAGAGGTAGGTAAGTTAGTCACAAACGTCAAGGACCCGCTGATTGTTTATCTTTCAGGCGGTAACACATTAATTGCTGCATTTAATGAAGGGAGATACAGGGTCTTTGGTGAGACGCTCGATATAGCCTTAGGAAACTTCATGGATACTTTCGTGCGTGAGATCGGATTGGCACCTCCTTATGTAGTTAACGGTGTGCATCAGCTGGACAGGTGTGCTGAGAAGGGTAAGGAACTGATTGACTTACCTTACGTTGTTAAAGGCCAGGATGTTTCATTCTCAGGGCTACTGACGGCAGCACTCAGGGCGGTCAGGAGAGGTGTACCAATCGAGAACGTGTGCTATAGTGTCAGGGAGATAGCGTACTCAGCAATAGTCGAGGTCTCGGAGAGGGCTTTAGTACATACTGATAAGAAGGAGGTATTAGTTGTTGGTGGTGTGGCAGCTAGCAAGTACTTGAAGGAGAAGTTTGAGATCATGTCAAGCTCTCGAGGGGTCGAGCTAGCTATTGTGCCACCAAAATACGCGGTAGATAATGGGGTCATGATTGCATGGACAGGCCTGCTCGCATTTAAGTCAGGTATTACTATAGAGCCCGAGAGAGCGTATGTCAGGCAGAGGTGGAGGCTGGATGATGTTGACATCCCGTGGTTCGGGCAGTGAGTTGGAGGTATTAGCTGTTGGTGCTGAGGCAGTCTTACTGAAAGGATATTTCTTGGGTATTAAGTCTGTATACAAGGTTAGGGTACCTAAGCCGTATAGGAACCCTAAACTAGACCTTAAGGTGAGGCGGGAGCGCACATCAGCAGAAGCTAAGCATATGATTTCAGCTAGGAGGGGAGGCGTAAATTCTCCTTATATTCTCTTAGTAGATCCCGATGCAGGAGTAATAGTTATGGAGTATATAGAAGGTGATTTACTCAGGAACATACTCAATAGTTTACCTGAGTGTAGGGCATGTACACTTCTAGAGCACATCGGTATAATGGCTGGGAGGCTGCATAATGAAGGAATAGTTCATGGAGATCTGACAACCTCAAATATCATTGTATGTAGGCGCATCGGTAAGCCCTATCTGATTGACTTTGGACTAGCAAGAGCTAGTGAGGATATCGAGGATAGAGGTGTTGACGTGCACTTATTCCTACGCTCGCTGGAGAGCGCCCATTTTAGAGTTAAGGATATGGCTTTCAGATGTTTTCTTAACGGATACGGGAAGGTAGTTGGTGAAGAGAACTTAACTAAAGTTGTAAACAAGGTTAAGGAGATAAGGCTGAGGGGTAGGTATGTTGAAGAGAGGAGAAGACATCATTAAGGTACGCGTAGTCACTGAAAATGAGGGTAAGGCTAAAGAGTTCATAGAGCTGGGCAGGGCTTTTGGAGTAAGTGTTGAGATAATTAGGGCACCCAAAATTGAAATACAATCAGAGGATCTAAGAGAAATAGCTATGTACTCAGCTGTTAGCGCATTAACGTATGTTAAAGACTGTGTTGTTGTTGAGGATGCAGGCTTATTTATAGATGCATTGAACGGTTTTCCAGGGCCATACAGTAGCTATGTCTATAGGAAGTTGGGTGTGGAAGGGATACTTAAAATCATGGATGGCGTCAGTAACAGGAAGGCATGTTTTAAGTCAGTAATAGCTTACGCAGCACCAGCTGGGTCTGTGAAGATCTTTGAGGGAGTGGTATATGGTAGAATAGCTCTTAATGTCAGGGGTCAGGAAGGTTTCGGGTTCGACCCCATATTTATTCCTGAAGGAGAATCAAGAACTTTTGCTGAGATGAGTGTGTGGGAAAAGAACAAGTACTCGCATCGTGCTAGAGCTTTCAAAAAACTAGCTGAGTGGTTGCGAACAGCTTTTAAAGCCTCAGATACTCATACGTGATAGGGAGGTTTAGTAATGAATAAGGGTAAGAAAAAAGGGCAGTCGCACTCGACGAGACCCCCAGTAACAGTAGCACCTAAGTGGGTTCAGTACTCACCAGAAGAGATAGAGATGATAATAGTTGAGCTGGCGAAGAAGGGCTATACACCGTCGATGATAGGCATTATCCTAAGAGATCAGTATGGAATACCGCTCACGAGACCTGTCTTAGCAGTTAAGCTGCAGAAAGTACTTGAAAAATACGGCATAACACTCTCGATACCTGAGGATCTATATCACTTAATGAAGAGAGCGATCAACCTTAGAAGACACCTGGAGGAGCACCCCAAGGATACACACAGTAAGAGGGGGTTAATAGAAGTTGAATCGAAGATTCATAGGTTAATAAAGTATTACAAGAGAATAGGCAGATTACCGCCTGATTGGAGGTACGACCCTGAAAGGGCAAGGATTCTTGTTTCGCAGCCTTTAGTTAACATACCTAAGGAGTTAAGAAGTTAAGGTACATTAAGACTTTAAAGTTGAGGTTATGGAATGATTATAGGGTAATTACTTGCCTCTAAACTTTGGTAGTAATAATGCGCTAGATATTTTCAGGGACTTTCTAGAGAATGTAAAAGAAACCGAGAACTACGTAAGGGTGGTTATTGACTACAGTGTGGAGTCAGCCATTGCTGGGGGGCTCCTGTGTAAGGCACTTAAGGAGCTCGACATAATGTTCGAACTGATCAACAACCTTATGGAAATCCCGATTGATGAAACAAGGCAATTCTTAATTAATACAAAGGTTAGTAGTGGAGGTAGTGCATTAGCTTTAGCGGCTACAAATACGAGTGTTGTGCGAAAAACTAGTACGGGCTACGTAATAGGGGCTCCTGTCCTTGAGGAGGCACTTCTTTATATCATCAGTGATTACGTTATTATCCCTAAAGAAGTCAAGTATTTACTTGCGTCATCGGTTCTAGCGAGGCGTACTCCAAGACTAGTTAAAGGGAAGTTAAGTGCTAGCGAGGAAAAATTCTTGGGCAAGCTCGAGAACGATGACTTAATAAAGAAGGTTGTTGGCCCGATGATAATGGGCTGGAATCACCTGAAACCAGAGGTTGCAGTAAAATATAGTGTAGATCTGCTTGTTCCCAAGTACTTTATGAGAGATCTAGTTGATGAGGTTAGTGATGAGGTCATAGCTAACGAGCTTGGACTGCCTAGGGAGCAGATTACTGGGAACAACTACATAATCAGGCAGGAATGGTACGTAAAAGATCTCTATTACCTAGCCTACCTCCTAATGTGTATTGTTGATGAAAACGGTGTAGAGGTACTTGCCGCTACAGTACTCAATCCAGGCGCTATAGTATGGTATGCTTTGAAAATGTATGAGTACTTGC
Source organism: Desulfurococcales archaeon (assembly GCA_021158735.1). Taxonomy (GTDB): domain Archaea; phylum Thermoproteota; class Thermoprotei_A; order Sulfolobales; family NBVN01; genus B83-G16. The sequence goes on from JAGGUC010000053.1 coordinate 6,748, forward strand.
GAAGGCTGAGGACAGCACTAGATGAATTTCTTGCAGGTGACTGGGAATCTAAGGGAAAGTATAAAGTGATGCATATGGAGGACCCGCCACCGCTGACTATGCTAACAAAAGTGCTTCAGAATTTAGGGAAGTTAGGACGTGATGAGGTCATAGCTAATGAGCTTGCTGGTAAAGTACATGTACCGATACAGATGCTATCTCAGAAGAGTAGGGAGGTATTGCGTACTGAGGCCAAAATTGTGGGTGGCTACGCCATCTTCTCGTCTACTGATGTTTTGAGCAAGGTAGGTACGTGATGATTAGGGCTATTCTGGATCTAAGATTATGCAATAGGCAGGTAGTTGAGTCTGTGTCCAGGGCGCTTCAGCCAGATAATGAGAGGCCACCACCTAATTTCAAAATCAGACACCTAGTCAATGATGAATGTAACTTGATTTACACAATAGATAGTAAGGGCGGTGACTTAGTGAAGAATCTCCTAACACTGCTATCAATTATTGATGAGATCTCAAGATTAACTGAGGCCCTAACGGTACTTTTTAAAGAGGTAAGTAAGATTTGAGTGACACACGGCTTTAACTCTTATAAACCCATATACACCTACATTCTGGGTTGGCGGTAATGCCGAAGGTAACGGTAAGGGATAAGTGGAAGCTGAAGAAGTGGTACACCGTATTAGCACCATCACTCTTCGGGAACGTGCCCATAGGTACTACACCCGCTGACAGGGAGTGGAAGTTACTAGGCAGAGTATTTGAGGTTACCTTATTCGACCTTACTGGAGACTTCAGCAAGCATCACATACATCTGTACTTTCAGGTATATGAGATTAAGGATGACGTAGCATATACTCGGTTTAAGGGGCACGAGCTGGCTAGGGACTATATTAAGTCTGTTGTGAGGAGGAAGTCAAGTAAGGTTGCCGCAATAGTCAATGTGACTACTAAGGATGGGTACGGCCTCAGGGCGACAGGTATGGCTTTAACGGCATTCAGATGTAAGACAAGTCAGAAGAGAGCGATTAGGAAGATGATATTCAGGGTGTTAGAGGAGAGAGCAAGAGAAATGACATTAGATGAGTATATTAAGGCAATGATCTTCGGGAAGTTAGCGGCAGAGATAATGGAGCAGGGGAAGAAGATTTATCCAGTAAGGAAAGCCGAAATATATAAGTCAAAGTTATTAACAATACCGTCACCTGAGGGACCTAAGCCTGCTATAATAGTTCCACAACCGCAGCACTAACCAGTCACTGCCCCTTCCTTCTTAAGAAGGGAAGTAAAAGTATTTTGCAGTGTGTCTTCTAACATACATGGAGTAGTATATGGACTTAGTAATCCTAGCTGCGGGGTATGGCAGGGGTCTAGAGCCCATAACACACACCAGGAATAAGTCGCTCGTTCCTATTCTTGGTGAACCACTGCTGATCAAGCATCTTAAGGCGATCGGCAGTCTAGGTAGTGTTGAGAATGTAGTTATAGTAGTTAATTACCTGCATGAACAGGTAGTGGATGCCATCTCAAAAGTAAAGAGTGCTCTGGACTATAATATAATTATCAAGAATCAGGAAGAACCCTTAGGCACTGGACACGCGCTGAGCACTGCCGTTAGTGAAGTAAGTAGTAATGAGTTCATAGTTATTTACGGCGACGTATTCTTTGATTACAGTGACCTGAAAAAGCTGGCTGAATTAAAAGGTAATGTAGTCTGCGGATACAGAGTTCCGGACCCAAGCAGGTATGGAGTGCTCGTACTTGATGGCAATACACTAAGGAAGATCTTTGAAAAACCCAGCAACCCACCTACAAACCTAATTAATGCTGGAATATACAAATTCAGAAAGTCAATCATTAAGTACTTAAGTGAGTTAAAGCCGAGCCCTCGAGGTGAATACGAGCTGACTGATGCAATTAATGATGCATGTTCTAAAGAAACCTTCAGAGTTTACGAGCTGAATTACTGGGCCGACATGGGGAGGCCATGGAAAGTGCTTGAAGTGCATAAGTACTTACTCAGTAAATTAAGGAAATCGGAAATTAAGGGTGAGATTGAATCCAATGTAGTGGTAAGGGGCACTGTTTTTATTGGTGAGGACGCGGAGGTTACTTCAGGAACATATATCCGAGGTCCTGTATGGGTAGGTAGGAGGGCCGTCATCGGGCCTAACGCCTATATAAGGCCTTATACCGTGGTGCTGGATAACGCAAAAATAGGGTTTAACGTCGAGGTGAAGGAGAGTATAATAATGGAAGGCGTTCATGTGTCACATCAAGCCTACGTGGGAGACTCCATAATCTGTGAGCACAGCAACTTGGGTGCTGGAACCATACTAGCTAACCTAAAATTCGATGAATCTGAGGTTAAGGTATTTATTAAGGGTAAGAGAGAAAGCAGCGGCAGAAGAAAATTAGGAGCTATCATCGGTGCTTATGTAAAGACTGGTGTTAATGTATCGGTCTTCCCCGGAGTAAAGATCGGGGCTTGCTCATGGATATATCCAGGTGTTACTGTGAGGTATGATGTACCACCTTGCACTATAGTTAAGAGTGAGGATTATTTAGAGGAGCTGAAGAAGTACTGTAGAGTCGACCTCAGTGTCTGGCGGTAGCGGACACCACCTTAACTACATCGCAGTCTCTCAAAACGTAGGATGCACCGACCTTCATATTTCCTTTAGCTATTACAGCATAGAGGAAACCTTTCCCGAGATCTGTATGTATCATGTATGCTAATTCACTTGCCGTGGTTCCATTTCTAATCAGGTAGGCATCCG
>JAGGUC010000118.1 GCA_021158735.1 Desulfurococcales archaeon
TACTCACCCTGACCCCTAAGGTCCCGAGCCCAGCAAGCGTACCTGCATCTTCACCCAGAATTTTCGGGTCCTTATCAACAACACCAACTATCTCCCAGCCCCTCTCCAGCACTACTCTAGCAACCAATCTATTGATGGCGCCGTAACCAAACAGTCCTACCCGCAATTACTCCACCGTAGATTCAGTTAATAGGGATTTATTACTGTTAACATACTAAAGTTACTGAAAAAGATGATGAAGTACGAGCGGAATGAACATGATGATTAATAGCAAACCGCCTGACAGACCATTCCTAGATCATGACCAGGTAGAAGATCGCTCAGGAAACATCTACATGGTTGTAGGTAATCTCCACCCTCCAAACGCTGTTGTAGCTTACCTAAAGTACACCCCTACAGACACACCAACATATTGGCGCAGGGGAAGAACATACTACAGGCGCATAATCCGTAACTACGGTGTCAGAAATGTAAAGAACAGCACCAAAGACCTGCAGGAGAAAATCAAAGACGAGGTGCTAGGTACTGAAGTACCCGTGATTAAGTTGAGTAACATACGCTACCACTATCTACCTGAAGTTAGGCTTAGGAGCATATTGCGCAGAGCTGAAGACAGGTTAGAAGCCAGGGTACTAAAACTTATTGACCTGCTGAGGGAGTACACAACTATATGTAGCAGTAGTTTAGGCATAGACGGCTCCATACTGCCCGGAATACATAATCCCGATATATCTGACATAGACATGATCGTGTACGGTTGTAAGGAATCTATTGAAGTAGTCGAGGGTCTTAAGGCGCACACAGAAAAGCGTATTGATGCTGTACTTCAGAGAAGGCTTAAGAGGCAGTCTAGGATTTATGGATTACCTTTAGGTATTTTACGTGAAATCCAGCCCCCGCACAGGTACATACGCATCAACGGTACCGAGGTAAACATATCATTTGTTGATAATACATCAAAGGAGAGGTACGGCTTCAAAATCTACGTACCGATTGCACAGGTAGAGGCAAAGCTAGAATTAAGACGTGGAGAATGCACAGCGCTCTACTACCCCTCCACAGCCTCAGTAGATAGGATTGCTGACCTAAGAATAATAGGCTGTAGCAGATCCATTAAGTACAGCTCAATAAAGTACGTAGTGAGTTATGAGGGTCTTTTCTCATACCTAATGTACTTAGGTGGTGAGGTAATAGTTAAAGGTATTTTGGAGGAGGTACTGCCTGACAGGTACTACGTAGTTCTCGTCGGTGCTTATGAAAATCCTGGATATGTTATACCTGCCTCGAAGAAGATGTTTCGCTCTTCTTAAGCATTGGGAAAAGTATTACCTCCTTAATCGAGGTCGAGCCAGTAAGTATCAATACCAACCTATCTATCCCCACACCGAGACCTCCGGTCGGTGGCATACCGTACTCTAGCGCCTCAACGAAGTCCCAGTCATAAGGATGAGCCTCTAAGTCACCCGCCTTACGGCGCTCCTCCTCTTTCCTGAAGTAGTCCTCTTGAAGCACAGGGTCATTTAATTCTGTATATGCGTTAGCTAATTCAATACCAGCAATATAGAGCTCGAACCTCTCAGCGTATCCAGGATCGTTTCTGTGGGGCTTCGTCAGCGGTGATGATGAGGCTGGGAAGTCAATAACGAATGTAGGCTGTATTAATTGCTCCCTACCCACAAGTCTGTCAAACAACTTAACTATAGCTCTCCCCCTATCATAGCCTCCGCTCAGAGTTATTTTATGCTGTCTAAGCAATTCCTTAATTCCATTATCACTCATCTCATCTACATCAATTCCAGCAAACTCCCTTAACCCATCCACCAGCCTCACACGCCTGTAGGGAGGGCTCAGGTTAATTCTCACCTTCTCGCCATTAATAGGGTACTCAATCACCGTAGTCCCTAAGACCTTCTTAGCTACAGTACTGACAAGATCCTCTGTCAGCCTCATTATGGCGTTGTAGTCAGCGTAGGCCTCGTAGGACTCCATCATAGTGAACTCAGGATTATGTAGAACGTCAATATCTTCATTCCTGAAATTCTTTCCTATCTCAAACACCTTATTGAATCCAGCTACTATAAGTCTCTTTAAGTAAAGCTCCAAACTAATCCTTAGGTACCAGTCCTCATCTATAGCCCATATATGAGTCTTAAACGGCCTGGCAGCAGCACCGCCATATACTGGCTGCAGGACAGGTGTTTCAACTTCGATGTATCCCCTATCCCACATGAACTTCCTTATTTCTTGAATGGTCCTAAACCTTATTTCAAAGATCCTTCTGACGTCAGGAGTCATCATTATGTCCAGGTAACGCTTCCTGTACCTAACTTCAGGGTCAAGTAGTCTGTGACCCCACTTGACCGGCGGTGATCTCAGTGCCTTAGCGAGTAATTGATAGTCCCTTATATTCAGCGTCAGCTCACCCCTCTTAGTGTAGATTAACTCACCGAATACATTTACGAAGTCACCGAGGTCGATATATTTCATGAACCACTCAAACTTCTCATCACCGACAACGCCCCTGTTCAACATACACTGCAATCTATACCCATCATCTACTACATCAATAAATACGAGCCTTCCATGCCTTCTGACCGACACAACTCTACCAGCAACAGCTGTAAATGACCCTATCTGCGGATTAGGAATTACGTCCTTAACTGGCATCGGAGCATACCTAGGTGTGTGAGGGTACGGATTAACACCTGATCTTAGGAGTTCCTCTCTCACACTCCTACGCTGACTTACTTCAATATTTGACATACCACTCACCAAACTCCAAGTATGGTGTAAGCAGTCCTTTAAAAATACCCTCGCGTACTAATGTGGCTAGAGAGTGAGTTGGCGTTATAGGTCATTAACTCATAAAGATTTCTTGTAGTGACCTTCTATACATGTACGCCTCCTGAATTACTATTTATGAACTACTATCTGCACTCTACTCCTTTTGACGTTAACCCTCACCTTACTGGGGTCTATTCTCACAGGTAACTCAATGACCTCCCTGTATTCATGGAACTTAACCTCGCCTCCCCTCCCGCTCCAGCTAGATATCTTTAGTCCCTCCTTAAGCTTAGCCCTAATCATTACTAAGTTATTCCTAAACCTGACGTCAATGGTCCCCTCATCAACTTTCGGGAGGTCTATATATATGATGTAGGCCCTCCCGACATCTTTGACAGCGTAAAGAGGCCTTAAGTACCCCTCATGGGACCATGACGGCATGAGCATCCTATTAATAGATCTTAGCTCATTTCTAACATCCTCCAAAGCTCTCCTGAACTCATCTTCAACATACTCCCTAATGCTTCTCTCAACTTCCTTTATTCTCCTCCAGAGCTTATCGAATTCGTCCTCAGCCGACACACCTCCCACCTCATATATGTAGCGGTGGGGTATACTCGTACTCCTTCCTCATCTGCGCTAGATTACGCACTACGTTCTTCATAGTATCCCTAGCTCTAATTCTAATTACCTCAGCCTGTTCGAGAAGATCCTTAACATCTATTGACTTACCTGTGATTTTTGAGAAGACCTCAATATTCCTTGCTGATGCTTCAGGGTCAGGAAATTCTAGGAATGACTCTGTGAAGATCATTATTGAGTCGAGCCTCGACTTTACGGATTCCTTGAGTAGCAGGGCGTATGGACCAACTAAATATCCATTCTCGAAGGGAATAGCCTCTATATCCTTGAGCAGTTCAGAAGCTTTAGGTGAGGTAGTTATGTAGTAAGTCCTGAGTTTTTCTACCTCAAATCTATTCTGTATGGGGATACCAGACATTAGGATCACGTACTCGACACCCTTCCTCTCAACATAATTTAGGAGTATCCTTGAGAGCTGAACCATTCCTGCTTGCGGCAGCATGAACTCGCTGTATATTAACAAAAGATCGTCCTTAGCGAATATACGTACAGGTAACTTAATCTCCTTGTTACTGACTACAATAACGGGTGGCAGGAAGCTGTAGGAGTCTATGCCTCCAACCTCTTTAAGCCCTAACGACTTAACTATGTGCCAAGCACCAATAACACCTACTAGACCAGCATCCGGCAGGGCAACGACAGCGTATGCTGGTTTCTCCAGCCTAAAAGGTCTGTACTCAACAAACCTAAACTCACCTAAGAACTCCTCTCTATAGACTTCCACACACATCCCCACATAATTAAATTACCTAGTAGAGATATTAATCTAACATAACACTATGGGCGGAAGCAGATGTAGTAGAAAAATGCTACTTACTTGCGGCTACGTAAAAACTCCCTTATTTTTCCAACCTCCTCAGACTTGCTCACCCTCTCACGTATAGGAGCTACGATCCTGATAAGGTATTCAGCAACGGCGTTCTTAATGTCTAGTGGATGTATCTTGCCTTCAACGTAGAGCTTCTCTAACTCTCCGTAGCTCCAGACGGTAACTGATCCGCCATACTGAGCTGGCCTATTAATAACGAACTCCTTCTCCTCCCCCCTGAATATTATGTGCTTAGCAATACTTAAGATGGGGTTATCCTGAACCTCGCGTGGAGGGCAGTAAGCACGCCTTATCTTACTCCTTATCTCCTCATCACCATCAGTTATGAATATGGCTGTCTCAGGCTTAGACTTACTCATCTTAGCCTGTGCCAGCCGGTCGTCCCTGGCAGCGATACTCACATCCATCCGCCCTGGACCCAGCAACGACGGTATTAGCGGTGTGTGCACAGCAACAACCTTCTTCTTTCCGAGCTTCTCAGCTATGTCCCTAGCGAGCATGTGGGCTTTCCTCTGGTCTAGACCTCCGAGAGCTAAATCTAGGTCAAGTTCAAATATATCTGTAACCTGCATTAACGGGTAAATAAGTTTAGAGAAGTCCGTCTCACCCTCCTCAGCAGTCCTGCCCATTATTGTCAGAGCCCTCTTAATCCTAGCTAATGATACTTCCTTAGCACACCTAAGCAAGGTACCCCAATACTTCGCATGATCTACCAGCTCTTCAGCACACACCAACTTAAACCTCCCTTCTAAACCAATCGAATTTAGTACATCTACAACATGTTTTGCCGCTGCCCTAATCAACTCCATATCACCGCCGAACTTATCATTGATCCATGCATGCCACGTGGCAGCCAGTAAGTACATGTCAAAACCCACGTCAACTAAGTCCTTAAACTTAAAGGCCCATACAAGCCAACCAACATGAAATATCCCACTAGGTTCGAAGCCTAGGTAGCCCTTGCCACATCCCGCCTCAATAAGGCTCCGGAGCTCCTCTACAGTTATTACTTCTTCAGTATCCCTCAATACCGTGCTTACTTTCTCTTCTACATCCATTATCGAGACCCTAGGTACTTAATAATCGTTAACACTTAAAATAACTTAACTCACAGCACTAACCGATAGTATCTACCGACACAGAAATGCTTTTTATCTAGTACTCGATTTAACAAGTGCTTGAGGTGCAGGTGATGTATCGGGGAATTCAATACATTTAAATAAAAAAATAGGTGAGCGTGATGCATCGGGGAGTACACTAAATAAAAACCCAGGTTCCAGTTCTAAATTACATGTATTCTGCTTCAGAAGTAGAGTACATATTCTAAAGACATCAAACCCTGCGGACCTGACACAGCAATATAGGAGCTCTTTCTCAGGGGGTGTACGGCTTGCCTAGTGGAGCTGTGATTCTAGTAGAAGCGCTTAAGCGCGAAAAAGTTGATAAGATTTTCGGGATCCCTGGAGGCGCTGTACTGACTCTATATGACGTCCTAGCGGACTCAGGAATTAGGCATGTGCTTATGAGGCACGAGCAGGCAGCAGCACATGCTGCTGATGGGTATGCAAGGGCTTTGGGAAGAGCAGGGGTCTGCATAGCTACATCAGGTCCGGGAGCAACTAATCTAGTAACAGGCATAGCTACAGCGTACATGGATAGCTCGCCCGTAGTGGCCATAACAGGGCAGGTACCCAGAAGTATGATAGGTAGGAATTCATTCCAAGAAATCGATACGGCAAGCATCATGACCGCCATAACTAAGTTCGTAGCTCAAGTCATGTCAGCTAAGGACATACCGAGGATTGTCAGAACAGCATTTAGTGTAGCATTGAGCGATAGACCCGGGCCCGTACTCATTGACCTTCCTGCAGATGTCCAGAAAGAAGTTGTTAAGAAACTAGACTCAAGTCCAACCAGTATAGGCGCTGGAAGTACTAAGACCAAACTTAATCTACTGCAAATTAAGAAAGTTGCTGAAGTCCTACTCAGAGCTGAGAGGCCAATTATGTTGTGCGGTGGAGGTGTGATAGCTACAAATGCCTCTAATGAAGTTATCGAGCTTGCAGAGTACTTGATGTCGCCGGTAGCCACGACCTTAATGGGCAAGGGAGCAATACCAGAAAACCACCCTCTCAGCCTAGGGACTGTGGGAATGCATGGTAGAGCAGAGGCAAGTAAGGCTATTACTGAAGCCGACGTCATCTTAGCCGTCGGCGTCAGGTTTTCAGACAGAACCACAGGCAGGTTTGATGAGTTCGGTAAGGACGCACTGATAATCCACGTAGATATAGATGAGTCGGAAATAAACAAGAATGTGAAAGCAAGCTTATCCATAGTAGGGAACGCTAAGGACTTCCTGCGTGAACTCGTTAGAACCGTTAAGGAGCTGGTGCCCAGAAGGAGTGAGTACCCCTGGCTCAAAAAAGTTCTTGAATTGAAGGAAAAATTCAAGCACGTATATGAGCGTGAAGGCCGGGGACTCGAGCCCTGGAAATTACTGAAGATCTTGAGGGACTTAATGCCACCTAA
>JAGGUC010000107.1 GCA_021158735.1 Desulfurococcales archaeon
ACAGAATCGCGAATATCGTGCCCAGTATCCCTATGGTCATGAATACGCTGTTGATCATTGGATTAGATAGCGTTGATATTAATCTGGCTCTCAGTCCTGCCTCATGGGTTCTGACGACTGAGATATCTAGCACGTACTCCGTATCTTCAATGCTGACCTTCCTGCCTTTAAGCTTACTTAATAGGTCATTGAGGTCTGCCGCAATAAGGTCTGCTACGTGGTAGCTTACTGCCTTATCAGCACTTAATACTAGGTTCTTCCTAACAAGCATCTCTGCTGCTGTTTCATTTCTCTCCCTTGTCCTAGCATAAGTAACGAGCTTCTCTACGACTGGGTTAATTATCTTGCTCTCGTTAACGAGCTGGTACTCACCTGTTACGGGATTATACGCTACTGGCTGTACCGCACCAATTATTGAGCCAGGTGATACAGCAACTATGTGTGCAGGTAGCAGTATGAAGGTTCCTGCACTAAGGGCTTTCCCACCGCTTACGAAGGCGATTACAGGTACTCTGGAATGCACTATCCTGTCCCCAATAACGAATGCTGCGTCCAGCGTCCCTCCGTAGGTGTCGAGCTCTATTATGACTGCTACATCTTCTTTTTCTGCTTCATCTATGGCTGATATTACATACTCCTTCACTCCCTCATCTATGGTGTCCCAGGGAGGCTCGATCTTGACTAGCAGTGCCTTAGTAACTACTTTCTCATTAGATCCGTTACCTCCAGCTACAGGAGTACATAAGGAAATAACTAGCAGTGCTAGTGTTGTAGCTAAAAATAACTTGCTTATTTTAGGGATGAGGTCACCGCTTAGTTTAATCATTTCCTTGAGCCCTCACCAGGTGCCTTAGCCTTAGTTATAGCTGAAACCAGCCCTGCTACCTCACCTGCACGCGCTGTCGCTGTCTCAGTAACAACCACTAAGGCCTTCTCCCTAGCTACTTCAACAAGCGTCTGCAGTTCTCTGAGCCTCATTGCTGCTGGGTGTGCCTCAAACATCTTAGCTGCTTCTGCAAGTATTTTTGCTGCCTGCCTCTCACCTTCAGCTTCAATGATCCTTGCCCTCCTCCACCTCTCGGCTTCAGCCTGCTTGGCCATGGCACGCATCATGTTCTCAGGCAGTTCAACGGACTTTATTGTTACTGATACTACCTTGACTCCCCAAGGCAATGTTGTTTCATCCATGATCGCCTGGATCCTCTTATTTATCTCCTCCCTCCTTGTCAGCAGGTCGTCCAGCTCCACCTGACCTATCACGTCCCTCAGTACGGTCTGACCTAGTAATGCTATGGCGTAATGGTAGTTCGATATCTTAACCACCGCCTTAACAGGATCCTCAACTCTGTAGTAGATCACAGCATCTACCTTCACGCTGACATTGTCCTTAGTTATGATTTCCTGCCTAGGTACGTCGGTTGTCATTATCCTTAGGTCTACCTTAACTATCGAGTCAACAAAAGGAATTATGAAGAACAGTCCAGGACCCCTCGGCCCTGTTAGCCTACCCAGCCTGAAGTGAACTGCTCTTTCATACTCCCTAATTATCTTGATGCTTGCTGACAGTATCGGGATGACTATTATTAGTACTATGAACACCCATATCAGCGTAAATATATCCAATACTTAAACACCAACTTACTAGGGTTTAAGAATTTTATAAACTTGTTTTAATGGGGCGCTGGTTAGTGAGTAGAGGTAGGTCACGTGGCTATAGGGCTGAACGCGAACTAGTCCTAATGCTGTGGAGGCTGGGTTTCGCAGTAATGCGTGCACCAGCTAGTGGAGCCAGGATCAAGAGGGCTGACTATCCTGACGTAGTAGCTATTAAAAATGGTAAGGTCGCTGTGTTTGAGGTTAAGTCAAGAAAGAGTTTAGGTACTATATATCTAAATAAAGAACAGCTCAGGAAGCTAAGGGAGTTTTCTGAGCGAGCTGGTGGGAGAGCGTATGTAGCTGTCAGAATACCTCACAAGGGCTGGAAATTCGTTTCACTGCAGGAGCTCAGGGAGACTGACAGCGGTAATTACAGGTTAGATAAGGAAGTCATTGAGACCGCAGGTGGAGTAAGTACTGTGCTCAGGGACTTAGGACTGCTAAAGCCGTTGGACTCATTCACGAGTAACGGTAAAACACGCAGTAAATAATGAATAACTTATAACCCCTCAACAGTAAGTTTTTTCGGGCCCGTCGTCTAGCCCGGTTAGGACGCCGCCCTGACGCGGCGGAGGTCCGGGGTTCGAATCCCCGCGGGCCCACCACATAGGTTCTAGAGCAATTCACAATGTAACAGATATAATCACTCTAGCTCAGTAGGTATGTGTGAGTGATGTCGAATGACCCCTCACTGACTCGTGTGACGAACCGCTAGTCCCGAAAGGAACTCACTGAAGTTTTCCTTCTGACTACCTGTGCGAGTGCTGTAGGGCTGTGTCCTAACCTAATTTAGTAAGCTTTAATTCCTGCCTAATTCATGGATTTTGCGGTGATGAGAACGCTCCGTCACGAGTTGATGATCTGTTTTGCCGGCCTGTACTGACTCGCTTTAATTCCTTAGACAGTGCATCCCTTAACTTTTCGAGTTTTTTCTTGCCCTCTAGGAGTGCGTTATTTGTTAGTTCTGTTAATTCTCTCAGCTTCTCGACACGTACTAATATGGTGTCACCACGCTTTAGTGGTACCGCTATTCTCACACCTGTCTTCAGTTCTACTACTATACCCTTCCTGCTTAGAGAAAGTATCCCACTGTGCTTCATGCCGACCTCCCTAGCTATCCTAAGTATGGTAACAGCCTCCCTCAGTGACGCTACTGAAACATGAATTATAGGGCCTGTGACCACCAACCATAGTGTGTGCACCGCGCTCTGCTTAAGTACTTCTTCGAGTTCGTCAACCTCAACAGGTTCATGCTTCTTAAAGATTACTGTGGACTCCCTCCTGACCCACGGCAGGGGAGCGTCAACAACGACTACTCTCCCACTACACGAGCTGATCGTAAATGACTCCCTTCTCTCGAAAAACATCAGGAGTACGTCCAAGATATCACTGTCTAAGTACCCTATGTGTAGGTCGGCCAACAACCTCTCTCTCAGCTCCTCCTTCCTCTTCAGCCATAACTTCCTGTCAACACCCGGCATAGCTCTCCACCAGGCCGCGGGCACGGGCTCCGCCCTGGCCACTTACTTCATTAGTTTAGTGTAAGGGTGCGTACGCGTCACTGCCCGCGCCCTAGTGAAGGTGTGCTTCAGTAAATAATAGTTTAATGCTGAGACCGGTACTTTAGGTATGGAAATGCTTAACTGCCTTCAGTTACATGGTTTAAGGGTGCTGAGGTATGGGGTTGCTTGAAGCTATAAAGCCTCAGAGTCCGGGTCAGGAGAAGCTGGCTGAGGTGCTAAAGAATAAGGACTACAGGATCGTCGGTATCTTCGGCCCTACAGGTAGTGGTAAGTCGCTGTTTTCCCTAGCATACAGCATAGATGCTGTTAGGGCTGGTGAGTTTAAGAGATTGATCGTTGTTAAGCCCATGATTGACGTAACGACTGGGAAGGAGCTTAGCTTAGCTGAGGCAGGCCCGCAGTTTCTCGAGCTAGCCAAGCAGTACGTGCTTGATGTCCTAGGGGAGTGGGTTTCAT
>JAGGUC010000158.1 GCA_021158735.1 Desulfurococcales archaeon
ACTGAATGATGCAGAACGGCACCTCCTCAGCACCTAGCTCCTCAGCTCTCTCCCTAACGATCCTGCTGACCTCCTTCTCAGTCATGCCTGGCTTTAAGTTCCTGAAGCCCTCCTTAATAGCTTCCTCGTCGATCCTGCTGGCTCTCTTCAGTAACTCCACCTCGTAACTGTCTTTAATAATTCTCATACCATAGATTAAGTCATCTACCTCAGTAAGTCTGAAGCTGCTTCCCAGTAACTTACCTGCAGTTCTAAAGGGCATGGAGCCCTCGACACCAACTACCTCAGCGCCTAAGTCCTTAAGCTCCCCTACAAGAATCTTGTAAGGATCTTCCTCATCTCTGTAACTAACAATACTGAGTCCTTCAATACTTAACGCCCTAGCCCTCTCATACTCAAGCATAGGGACCATAAGCACTAGCTCACTGGAGTGTGCAGGAATAACTAAGACTAAGAGTCTCTCAAGAGCTTCAACCCTAAAGCTCGTAAAGTACCTCAAATTCGGGCCAGGTATAATTAACGCAGCATCAACTCCAGAACTCCTTAGAAGCGACCTGAACCTCTCCACCCTGCTTACATAAAAATCCATGATAATACCTCAAATAAACCATAAGCAGACACACTATTAAGTAGTTGGCTATTTTTAATGATCTGCATGAATGTTTTAAATAGGTAAAAGCCAGCAATTATTAAAGAGTAAATATTTAAAAATCAATACTTATATTCATCTTCTACAGTAAATAAGTAAAATGATGGAAACTAGCGTGGGAATTAATGCACTACCTCTCCAGTGCTGGTTCAGAGAGGATGTATGTAGGGATTACCTGAGCCTAGTTATTAGATTCGGGTTCTACAGTACTCCTGAAACCCTAGATAAGTTGATAGAAAGCGGCAAGGTTGCTCAGCCGCCTGAGGAGGTATCCCAGCTTGAAGACCATACAGCATCATTGAGTACTACGACGTCCATGGAGTGGGGAGAGAGCTCACCACCTGAGGAAAGTCAGACCACAACGCATATGCAGGGATCAGAAACCACGCACCATGTAACAGAAGTAAGTACCTCATCAGCACGCAGTACTCAGGCAGGTAACTTGCTGGCGGTGGTTGTAGCAATAGCTATGGTAGTGTTGCTTATTGTGCTGGCTGCGAGAGCAGGAAAATAGATAGTTTTTCGCTTAAAACTCCCTGACTAACTACTCCATCAGATACTGTGTAAGGACTGGTTACTTAAATCCGTAAATTAAAAATTAAATTGATTTAGAGTAATTTGGTAGTGCTCCACAGTCCATGGACGTTGCAGTACTCCCTAGCTTTAAGTACCTTACCCTTTACCTTGAAGTGAACTTCAGGTCGGTCCCCAGGATTCAGGAACTTCCTGAGCAGTACACCATCAGCTTCCAGCTCTACCCACTCGATGTAGTGGTTCTCCTCCATCGGGTGTGGGACCGCCCCTACCTTAACGACTACGCCGTCCTCAACCTCCTGAATAACAGGAACGTGTTTTTCCTTACCTACATCCCTGGTCTTTTCCTCCATGAGCCTCATGGGCTGCCCGCAGCAGACTAGGAGACCCCTTCCTGGATGGAGAACCTCAACAATATTGCCGCAAATGTCGCATTTGTATATCTGCCTTAATTGGGTAATTTAAGATCACCAATACTAATATCTGAGTTAAGTATTATAAATTAATTGGTTAGGAATATCTTAATTGGGTAATGAAGATCCAAACCATATAGGAAAAATTAGTTAAGGTGATGGCTTGTACTGATGGGTAGTTAGGGCTCTACATCGAAAGGTATTTCAAGAAGCTGTTTGGAGGCCCTGAACCTTACCTTGCCCAGCTTCACCTTCCCCACGTACTTAGTGGTTTTGGTGTGCTGCTTATTGCAAGCGTTTATGTTCCAGATGTTGCCATCTTTATCGTAGATTATTGTTATGTAGAGGGTTCTGACCTCCTGGGGAACTGGGTAGAGGTCATAGATCACGTTGCCGTAGGTCTCCTCAGCCTCCTCCCTAGGAAGTACTTTAACCTCAATAGGTAGATCCTCCTCGATCTTCTTGTTCGCTAGCTCCTCAATAGCCTTAACCTCCTCGGGAGTAGGTTTTCTGTTGAATTTGACCGTCAGCCTGCCATGCTTCCCGCTTACGTAGGTGCTGGCAGTCCACAAAGCGTCCTCGCCGAGGACTCTCACTACAGCACCCTTAATGACATGCAGTGCAGTATGTGCTCTGACCTCATCCGGGTACTCTTCAGTACTGCTCAAGCTACCACCACAAAACATGGATGAAGAGTTAATAATATGAGTTACTACGAAATCCTGAACGTCAGCGAGTATGTTCAGACATCACCTTACCCACAGGAGCTACCCTTGGCTCCAGCACTCTGAGAAGCTCGTCAACATCAACCCGGACTAGGTGATGTAGTGAGCCTCCACCAACCAGTACCTCACCCTTATTTAGGGCTGACTCATCAACTACGACATTTAACTTTTTGATCTCCTCGGTCAGCGGGCTGACCTCCCCTGGCTTAACGCCAGTAATGCTGGCTACTTCACTACGCTTAGCTAATCTAACTTCATCAGCACCGGTGAGCTTAGCCATGGACTTAAGGTCGAGTCTCCTGTCACCAGGAAGTATGACAGCGTACGGGACTCCCCCTGCAATAACTATTAAGGTCTTCAGGATCCTGCCTGCGGAATAGCCTGAAGCCCTAGATGCTGAGTCAACGCTCTCGACGGTTTCCTGGAACTCAATAATTTCAGCCCTGACACCGTGCTTTCTAATAAACTCCTTAATCCTGCTCACAGCACCCAATTGAAGATCACCTATATGAGAGTATGGTGTAACAGCCATAAACTTTACTATAGTACTGTGTTAGAGTGCTGTGGGTCAGGGTAAAGTGCAGGATCTCTGGACACCGCCCCCACATAAACTACTGCTCTATCCATTAATTTCAGATACAGTGCTTATTAGGTTGAAGAACTCCTCCCTCGTTAACTCGTACGTACCGTTAATGGTTAAGTTAGTGTTTTCCTCGTGTCTTACGAGTACGTTGACATCGGATACTTTAAAAGCCGGGATGTCGTTCTCGCTGTCACCGAAGTAGGTTATCGGTCTTGATATAGCGTTTATGTTTAGTAATGCCTTAATTGCCCAGCCCTTATTAACTTCATCAATAAATATGTCTATGAATGGCTGCTCAGGGTACCTGACAACGTTCAGTCCTCCTTCCTCAGCAGCACTGACTATGGGCTTAATAATTCTCGTAACCTCATCGCGGGTTAGGTGAGTCCTCCTCCAGTCAATGCATATTCCTACAGGAATGTCTAGGGGGTCAATAACAACCTTCTTCACTTCTACATCCATGCCGTGGTGCTTCGCCAGCTTCCTGGCCTTAGCTATGAGGTGGCTGAACATCCGTAACTTATCGCTGCTGGGCATCTTCGGTATTGTTGGGAGTACACCTATCCTTACTTCGAAGCCGTTCGAGCATATCAGGATGTGGGCGAAGTCCACTCTCCTCGTAAGGAAGGAGTAGTCCTTGGTTGAGGCAACAACTAACTTAAATCTCTGTGAGAGGGTCTTCAGCGGGGTCAAGATCTCGCTGAACACTTCTGACTTACTGCGCTCAACACTCATGGGGGCGAGCACTCCGTCATAGTCGAAGATCAGTGTCCTGCTACTTAACACCTTCTCGGCTACTTCTGAGAGCTGGCTTCCCCGCACGCGCAACACCTAACTCAGGGATCTTATTGTGTACCTCATATATAGTCTTCATCCTCTCAATTAAGTTCTTGGTCAGCTTACTCGCTAAGAACAGCTTAGCCCTAGCCCTAGCATTTTCTGAGAGCTCAAGATAGAGGTCCTGGTCTTTAAGGAGCACCTCTACAGCTCTGGCGGCACCGTCCACGTCATTAGGTCCATTAACGTGCAGTCCCTCAGTAAGGTGCCCTACAAGCCACTTCTGACCGTAGACGGCGCTAGTTACTACTGGCACGCCACCATACATAAACTCAACCTGAGTTAGTCCGAGGGCCTCCATCTTAGACATAATTATGTTTATGTGTGAGGCCTTAATCAATGATGCCTTCTCCTCATTACTCAGTTCCCCTAGGATGTAGAGGTTCT
>JAGGUC010000076.1 GCA_021158735.1 Desulfurococcales archaeon
AGCTTAAGTACGTGCGGAGGGGTATTAGAACACCGCCTTGAAAACCTGTGTCAACTATTAATTCAATACCTAAACTCTTACCATTAGAGGGATTCTGCAGAATTGCTTCGACTATAGGCTGATAGTTTAATACAGTATTTTTGAAGTGAGCTTTCAAGCGCGATCACCACGGGAACCCTAATTCTATTTCTTCAACCTCTTCCTTATATGGTAGCTTAACTATTAGTCCGTGATCTCTGCAGGCGTCCTTAGACTTTGAGAGGGCTTCATCATAGCTTCTAAAAACTCCTACTAGCCTGCTGTCACATGCGAGGGCATAGCCACTCCTATATTTCCCAGCTGACTTGTTAATCTCCTCAGTGAGAGTCTTCAAGTTCTCCTCATATTGCTGCTCAAGCTTTATCCAGAGGTAGACCTCTTCGTAGTCACCCCTACTCTTCATCCACTGGCGGAGAGCCTCCTCTACAATAGATGCTATGGTTCTACCTTCTAAGGAAGCATATGTCTTAACAAGTTCTGTATAGTTCCTCGTCAAAATTCTTAATAGCTACTAACTTAGTTCTCTTCAATACATCATATTCCCCCGCACACTTAACTAAGTAGAAGATTTTAACTAGTTATATAAGTTTAACCAAGCTAACATACTAACCTAAGGCTTCAGGATAAAGGCTCAGCTATTAAGAGTTAGAAATGCTCGCCTTCTAAGTTAGGTGTAGGTGGGTAGTCAGGCGAAAACTTCTTCGTCATTAATATTCAGTCAGGAGCCCTCATTACTTAATCTTCAACTAACCTCCGGATACAGGAGGTAGGAATGATACTTCATCTCTATCCTTAACTTCATCATCCGGCAGCACGTTAATGCCATTGACAAGCATTAGTATTGGCACGTTCTCCTCAACTTCTCTGAACTTTGGGTACTTAGATCTAATGTACTCTAGGACATCCTTAACCTTAACTTTCTCCCCACTTAGGTCGATTACTAACTCCTTAGTGCCTACGGCATCCGCAAATACAGCAAATAATTTAACTTTCACCTTTACCATAATACTCATCTCCGAACCTAAGTAGGAGTGTAACTTAATTTAATTTTCACTGCTGCATTGCTGGGTTGCCGCAGGCTGGGCAGTTCTTTCTTCTACTTACCTCGATTGTGGTGAAGGTTGTCGTAGTGCCATCAAATATCAGCAACTTACCTATGAGAGGCCTCCCGTGCCCTGTAATCAGCTTTATTACCTCCTGAGCTTGGAGAGTGGCTAGTATAGCTGGCGTTGTCCCTAGTACTGGGAAGGTTCCTGATTTAGGCTTAGTTCCTGCTGAGGGCACTATACATTGTAGGCACGGTGACTCGTGGGGAATGATTACGGTTAGTTGCCCGTACATTCCATGTACTCCTGCATGAACGAAGGGCTTGCCCAGCTCCACGCACGCCTTATTAATAATCATCCTAGTTCCCCAGTTGTCGAGTCCGTCAACAACTACGTCAGCCTCCTTAATTATGTCGTACACGCTCTCTTCATTAACCTCTACAGCTAAACCCTCAACATCTACTTCGGGATTGAGTTCCCTTAACTTCTCAGCAGCTGACCTAACCTTAAGCTTTCCGATATCACGTGTCCAGTGAAGTACTTGTCTATTTAGGTTATCCAGCTCAACTACGTCCTTATCAACTAAGATTAATCTTCCAACACCAGCAGCCGTCAGGTAAGTGGATGACGCACTACCTAAGCCACCAACACCAACAACTACTACCCGTGCCGACTTAAGCTTCTTTTGACCCTCCTCCCCGAATATCATTATCTGTCTACTGTACCTTATCTTCTCCTCCTTACTCAGGGTAGAGGCATTAACAGAGCTTATTTCTGGATGCATGCAGCAACAACCAAGATTAATTACCAAGATCCATAATAACTTAATACTCAGGGTACCAGTGCTAAGAAAATGAATATTCAGGAGTAAATTGAGTGCTTCTCTACGAGTACCTGAGTTTCCTCCTCAGGCTTAATCTTAATTTTAATGAAGTAGTATGTTCCATTAGGTAGTTCATCCCACTTACTCAGTGATTTAGGTCTGTATTCATTAAAATCCACTAAGGTTGATGAGGTGAATATAATGCTGCCGCCACTTACCCTAGCTGAGTACATTTTGTAGTAAGTACGGTGCTCACTAGGTAGTTGCTTCCTGTAGCTACTGCCGAAGACAGCTATTACTAAGTCTTCACTAATTACTGCTATTCCTAAGTTGAGTGCCGTCTTAGTATACTTACTTAACTCCCTGATTGCACTAATACTTACATCATTGCCGATTAAGTCAGCTAGTCTGAGCGTCAGTAGGTAGGTATCGCTGTACTTTTCGATGACTTCATCCGATAGCCTGTGACTTAAGTCCTTAGCCAGCCTATCCTTGTCCACAGAACCATTATGCATTAGAATTAATCTAGAGCCGCTTCTCGTCTGCGTCTCAAAGGGCTGTACTGAGAAATAGTTTAGAGGCATCCCCCTGGAACCTGCTCTAGCGTGGATGAGGTCTACTGTGATTGGGTCACAGTACTTCAGTAGCTCGGGCTCCGGAAGCGGCTGGTTGGGCTTATCCACGAATATAGGGCTCAGGCTCTTATACATGTAGAGGGCTTTCCTGCCTGAACTAACGAATATGGTTGCCCTCCCCCACCCATCCCTATGTGAGTGCCTGCCTGCCCCGAAGGCTCTTACAGCGTGGGGGTCATACTCCGAAGACCCTACCAGCCCCTTAATTAGCTCACTGTAGTACTGCCTGAGTTCTGAGTACCTCCCCACGGAACCCAATATCCTGCACATGACCCACACCAGTACTGAGGTTTTAAACTACTGTACTATCCCCGGCTTTACTCAATATCTATTTCTCCTGAGGAGTAGGTGAGTTCCCCGCCCACTAAGGTTGCTAGCACCCTAATGTCCTTCAGTTCCTTAGGGCTCACTCCGAGAGGGTCTTCATTAATTACTATTAGGTCGGCGTATCTACCTGGCTCCAGTGTGCCGACCTCGTCCTCACTATGCAGTAACTGCGCTGAACCGTATGTGTAGTGGTGCAGCACGTCAGCAACATCAAGTACTTCATTAGGGCTGTATTCATAAAGCCTCAACCCCTCAAAGGCTCCCCTAGTCACTGCAGCGTAGACAGTCTCCCAAGGATTGATGGGCTCTACCGGGGCATCTGTTGAGATACCCACTCCCACTCCTGAGTCAATTAATGACTTGAAGGGATATATCCAGGATGCCCTCTCAGAACCTACTCTGTCAATAACCCACCAGTCAGTAATTACGAAGTGTGGCTGGATCGCTGCTGCAGCACCTAACTCGGCCAGCTTCTTAATCTGCTCAGGCCTAATCACTGAGGCATGCTCCACCCGGTGTCTTAATGCCTTAACATGCCTCCGAACACTACTGTACGCCCTCAGCACTAGGTCGATTGCTCCATCACCTATTGCGTGAGTAGCTACCTGAAGACCTGCCTCACTAGCTTCCTTAATAATTCTGGTTAGTTCCTCCTCATAATGTACAGCCAACCCCTTGGTCGTCGGGTCATCAGTATATGGCCCACTGAGTAGCGCTGTCCTAGCACCTAAGGAGCCGTCAGCGAACACCTTAATACCCAGTACCTTCAGTGCGGGGCTACCGAACCCGCACCTAATACCCAGTGTTTTCAAGTAGGGGAGTAGCTCTTGATTAAGGTATGCCCTCACCCGGGCCTTAAGCCTGCCTATTGAGTCGAGAAGTTGTAAGGCTGATAGTGCTTCAGGACCGCAGCCAGTTAAGCCGACAGTAGTCACACCATACCTGAGGACGTGGGACACAGCGTCCTCGATGAACTTAAGAATGTCGTGTTCACTGTACTTGATCAGCTTGAGGACTTCATCAAGCCCGGCCTCCTTAATGATACCTGTCAGCCTGCCCTTTTCATCGACCTCGAAGTACGGTGGCTCAGCCCGTAATCCTGCCTCCTTAACCAGCTCTAAGGCCTTACTATTCAGCACTCCCGCATGTCCGCAGACCCTCACAAGAAGTACTGGCCTGTCCGGAATTACCTCATCTATGTCCCACCTGCTGATCCACCTACCCTCGGCAAACAGCTCCTGATCCCAGCCACGCCCTCTAACCCACTCAGTAGTTGTCCTAGCCGCGAAGTCCTTTAGCAACTCCTTGACCTCAGCTATGGACTTAGCGCCCCTTAGGTCAAGACTGTTCAGACTTACGCCTAAGCCATCTAAATGTATGTGGGCATCTACGAACCCGGGCATTACTGTTGAGCCGTCTAGGTCAACTACCTTGCCGCCAAGTAACTTAGCTATACGTGAGGCTTTCTCTGAGTCTCCTACGTAGTGCACCTTCCCGTCAACTATGGTAACTGCGCTGACTGCCCTAACAGGTTTAAACTTAACGTAAGCCTTACAGTTAATTAACGATACAACATGGGACATGAAGAGTACCCAATAACTAAAGTGCTGGCAGGGGAAATTAATGTACTCGTAGTAAGTCAGGGGGTTGAAAAGTCCTCGTAACTCAGGGCAACCGAAAGTTCATCATTTCCTGTTCGGTTAAGGTAAGGCCGAATTAAAGCTTCACTCGCATTGACTCAAATTACTGTGGTTATGAGAAGTAAGGATGTCCCGGCCGCTAGGAAGAATATAGCACTCACATACTTGACTAAGGTAAGTGCCTTACGCGCGCTTAAGTACCTACTAATCAACTTGTTCATCAAAGCAGCTGATGCCGCGTTTACTACTGAGTAAGCTGTTACCGCCCCAGCTAAGGCCGGAACGTAGCCATACATGAATGTTAGCGAGAGGAGCGCCAGCTGTGACTTATCACCCAGTTCTGACAGAAGAATAGCCGTGAAGAACAGTGTCAGGGATGTATTCGTCCTATTGATGCCTGACTCAGTCTTCGAGATGAGTATGGCTGCCCCGACACCAATAAAGAGTATGGCTGAAATAACCTGTAAGTAAGCTATATTTAAGAACCTACTAACTAGCGTGCCCCCTAAGACAACGGGAATATTAGCTAATGTGAAGGCAGCAACTGAAACAGCAACTGTTTTAACGAACTCCCCCCTAGCAGCAGCAAATGCCGTGGTAGCTAACATAGTTCTGTCACCGACCTCCGACGCCAACACAGCAGCAACCGACATTAGGTAGCCGCTGAAGTCAATCAAACTTTAAGCACCCTGAAAAACTGAGATCAACCACTTATTTACATTTACATATTCACTGACCTAATTTTCGCTTCCGAGTTCTGGTACTGCCTCATGCATCTAATTACATATTCAGTATTTTCGAACAAGCATTCTAAGAAATAACTTTATCAAAAATTCAAGCGGTACTGTAGCTTAGGGTAGAAGTACGTGGTTACTGAACTCAACTACTCTATCAGGCACGTACCGGTGGAGAACATGTTGTTAATTATTGATTTTTCGGAACCTTCAGTACCAACTCGTGGTTTCAGGAGGATCTGTAATGTGGAGTAATTACTGGTGGTTAAATGCATGGTCACGTAGTACAGGTGATGGTGATGCTTAATGAGGTTTACTAAGTACGGTAAGCTGGTAACAGTGTCAGCCATACTAGTTGCTGGCTTAGTACTAAGGGTTCTCCCAGCGCCCTATTCCACGGGGTCAGACATACTTCAGTTTGCAGGATTTGCCGACACGTTCATCAGGCACGGCTCCTGTTTCTACTGCTACGCTACTATGTCGTCTTGGGTTACTGAGGGCTGGCCCTACAACTGGCCCTACGTCTACGGCCCTGTGTGGGTTCTTGTGTTAGCTGGACTTAGATCGTTCGTGCGCTCGGAGGTGGTTACTGAATACGTTGGCAGTACTTACTACGTCTACGCCCCAATGGACTGGGTCGTGGCCGTTAAGTCAGTCATGATCGCTTCAGATACGGTTGCTGCACTCCTGCTATACGTACTCATCTCCAGATTTAAGGGGTGGAGGATGGGGGCTGCAGGTACGGCTTTATTCTACCTTAATCCGGTCACGATCTATGTCAGTGCTATATACGGGATGTTTGATTCTCTGGCGCTCTCATTCTTCCTGGCCTCACTATTACTTATTGAGCGTAACCACCTTGCTTCTGGGGCACTAGCCGCGGCGGCCCTGCTCACTAAGCAGGTACTCCTACTGCCAGTTATTACGGAGGGGGTATGGCAGCTAATCAAAGGAAGGAGGAGGTTCGTGTTATTTGTAGCGGGTGCTGCATTAGCTTCCACATTACTTCTCGCTCCCTTCATGCTGTTCTGTCCCTCATCGATTGAGAGGATGCTGGAGGCATTCCTGTATCCGGCGAGGGTGTGGTACGTTAGGCCCTTACCCTACTCATTTAATGGCTTGTCAAGTATTGCTACCTACCTACACGACATGTACGGGCTGAATACTTCATTCCTTATTGAGTACTGGTACGTCATTGCCGTACCTCTCTACGCTGTAGTGCTAGCGTATTTGGTCAGGAAGAAGGACCTCTGGGTATCTGTGTGCTTGAGTTACGTAGTATTCACAGCTACTTACTGGAGGGTTAATTACCAATACATGGTGACTTTAATAGCTCTGCTGACCATGCTTTTAGTATCTAGCAGGCTGAACTACCTGGCTAAGTCGATCGTGTCCGCTACTATTGTGTGGGCTGCATTATGGACCTTAATGTACCCTATAAGCTGGTGGTTTAAAGTTCATGTAAGAAGCCCGAACTATGAAGTAGTAAGTATGGTGGATAAGTTCTCACTGCATGTGCTTGATTACTCGGTCTACGTAATTTACAGCATGGTACTGACGGCACTGCAGTACATCATGATAACGTATGTGCTGTTTAAGTCAGGGCTCCCTAAGTAACATGCAGCAGTAGTTCTTGCTCGATCCTCTGTTGCTGGGCTTCAGAGAATACTTATAAAGAGTATTCATGAGGTAGGTGTGGGAGGCCTACATGAATGAAGGTGTCATGATACTGCACTTCAACTTTATTTGGGATCTTGTGGTCTCGATAGCTTACTTGGTTCCCATCCTAATTGTTTGGAGGTTGAGGAGCCGCACCTCTAGTGAGGTTGCTGGTCCGCTGAACTACGTATTAGCTGGATTCCTGACCGGTTTCCTAGTAAGGTTGGTGGGCGGTGTACTCTATAACTACGTGCTACAGGTTCCAGTACTTCCTGCAAAAATGCGTGAGTGGGGTGCGTCCTTCGAGTTCATAGCACGTACTATGTGGCTCTACAATACCGTGTTTTCAATAGCACACCTCGTTTCACTAATTGCTTCACTCCTGCTCGTAACGTACGGGGTGTATAGGTTAGTGGCTATTCTGAAGTAATTAGGGTCGTATGGGGTCCTCCAGGTAATTGAGGCAGGTCATTCCTTAACGACATCTAGAACAACTGCTGGACAGACCCTCCTAACTCCTGGGAGGTTTTTGAGCTCATTAATTATCTCTGTGAATTCCTCATTATCCTTAGCCCATATAGTAGCCATTATTGTGTGATCCCCTGAAGTTATTGCCAAGTACCTTACGTAATCCCTCTCTTTAAGTAAGTTAACTACTTCCAGGAGCTTATCGGGTTCGACGTCTAGACCTGTGAGTGACACGAAGTTATAGCCTAACTTCTTAGGATCTACGACTACCGTGTATTTCCTGATCACGCCTCGCTGCTCGAGCTTCCTTATGCGCTTAATAACAGCTACATCACTCAACCCCAGAAACCGAGCTATTTCTGAAGTCGGGGTTCTAGAGCACCTCATCAAGTGCTCTATTATTCTCTGGTCTTTCTCATCGATCATGTAGGGCGCCTCTTACTAAAGTACTAACCCACTAATTAATTTTTCTATATGCTAGATTAGACTTATTTAATTAATCCGTTAGAACGATACCCAGGTCGGTAATTACTTTCATTATTAGTTAACATTAAATTAATCACGTTCGAGTAGGGTCTAGGGGGTAGAAATGGCTGGCTGGGTCATCTACTCACTCCTATGCCTACTACTGTGGGGTATGTGGGGATTAGTTCTGAAGCTAGCTTACAGTGGGTATACCTGGCTCGACGTGTACTTCATATCTGCTGCGACATCATTTACTCTTGCATTAGCCGTGTACTTCTTAAGCGGGGGTGGTAAGGTAGTAATTAGCAGGTCTGCCGCGCTTGCAGTTCTAGCTGGTGTTCTGGGAGGTGGCGGCTACATATTCTTTATGAAGGCCTTAGAGACTGGTAAGGCATCCATAGTTATACCGTTAACTGCACTGTACCCTGCGGTCACGGTAATTCTAGCGCTACTGCTTTTAGGAGAGAAGTTAAGTACGGTTCAGGTGCTGGGCATAACCCTAGCAGTAATAGCCGCCGTACTGCTGTCGATGTAGGGCGGCTATTGAGGTAGAACACCTTTCTCCTTACAATATTTCTCAAGCTTAGAAATTAACTCCTTCTTAAACCCTACGTATACGCCGCCTGCCTTAAACCCTAGGAAACCCACGCTTCTTTCACCGGGTTTTAAGAGGAGCGGTCCTTCCCACCTAACAACTAATTCCTTAATAGTTAGAGTGGCTGCTGTAATTTTTACCTTAGGTACTACCCTAAAACCTCTGCTAATTCCATAGATGTAGGCATAGGTACCACCTCTACTTCGAATGTTAAGGACGGGTGATTCAATGTCAACATGGGTCACCCTAGCCCTGCTGTAGCCCTTAACATGAACAAAGACATCACATGGTGTGATTTCAACCATACCCTCAGGCGTAACGGCTGTGATTACGGCGTTAACAGGTACCTTGCCGGGACCTGGCCCAGTCAGTTTAATCAGCCCAAAATGATGTAGTATTCAGTCCTAATTAGGGTACTTTATGGAATTCCATATATTTCCTTAAGCACCTCCACCGCTACTTCAGGGAATAAGGCATAGGTGATGAAGTCCTCGAACTTCCTGGCCAGGTACCTCGGCAGGGACTTCTTTGCCTGCTCAAGAGTTAGTGCGAGTTCCTTAGTAGCTATCCTCCTAGCCCTTGATGATGCCAGCTCTATGAGCTTACTGCTGATCGGTGCAGGAGGCTTGCCGTACTTGCCCTCGACATAGTCCAGTAGCTCATCAATTACTGCCCTGTACCTGCCTGAGATCACGTTCAGTACTGCCTGAGCACCAACAATCTGTGACAGGGGCGTCACTAATGGGGGCCACCCTAGATCCTCCCTGACTCTGACGACCTCCTCAAGTACTTCAGGAAGTTTTGACTCTGCCTTAAGCTCCTTAAGCTGAGCTAGCAGGTTACTGAGCATTCCCCCAGGTACCTGGTGCTGGATCACCCTAACATCCACAGGCGGTTTCCTGAGCGCGTAATCGAATTCATGGTACTTGCTCCTCACCTCCCACACGATCTTCGAGGCGTCGTAGAGCACCTTTATATCTACCTTCGGTTCATGCGGGGTTCCCTTAAGTGCGGCAATGAGTGACTCAGCTGGTGTGTGTGATGTGAACAAGCTCATGGAGGACATGGTCACATCCACTAAGTCAGCACCTGCCTCAATGGACTTCAGGAGGGTCATTGGTGCGAAGCCAGCTGTTGCGTGAGCGTGCACGTCCACCCTGACTCCTAATGTCTTAAGTTCCTTCACGAGCTCCTCAACCATGTAGGGTGTTAGCACCCCCGCCATATCCTTAATTGTTATGGTCTCAGGCTCGAACCTACTAACTACGTCTTCAGCTAGGTCCCTGTAGTACTTCACGGTGTGGACGGGGCTGATGCTGTAAACCATGCAGACTTGGAGTTCAGCACCTACGTCCTTTATGATCTTGACAGGTAACTCGAGGTTGTTAGGGTCGTTGAGGGCGTCAAAAACCCTGAAGACGTCTATGCCGTCCTTATGTGCGTACTCAATGAACTTCTCCACAACATCTGGCGGGTAGTGTCTGTAGCCAACTAAGTTCATTCCTCTAAGCAACATCATTAACTTAGTCCGCCTAGCCGCTTCTCGAA
>JAGGUC010000159.1 GCA_021158735.1 Desulfurococcales archaeon
CTCCATGACCCCGACCCCCTCCAACCTGACCCCCAGCGCCTCAGCCCTAGCCCTCACGTAACTTATCAAGTAGGCTGTTACGATATAAAGCATTATGTACAGGACATTAACGCCCGCGAACCACAGAGCTACAGAGTAGCAAAAGTCCGATACCCTATCCGAAAGTGAGTCTAAGAACGCACCGAACAATGTACGCTTATCAAGAGCCTTCGCTACAGCACCGTCCAGGAAGTCGAATAGGGCCGAAGCCACCATTACTATGAGTCCAGCAGTAAACATTGAATAAAATGCAAGTACAGGGACGGCGACAGATAGCAACAGCCCTATCAAAGTAAGTATGTTGGGTTCAGGAACGATGCCGCCTAGCCACGTGCCGATTCTCCATGTCAGCGGCTCAATTATTTTACGTATTCGAGACAGCATGATCGGGCCTATGGAAATAATTTCATGATTACCTAATATAGGTGTGTCTCAACTACACCTCTATGGTGTAAGGTAAAGTTAAGGAACATATAAGTATATTATGCCTCTCCAGGAACCTACAGAGGTGGCGTAGTTGCCCAGCAAAGTAAAGAAGCTTGTCCTAGTTACCTCTAAGGCGCATCCACTAAATAAGCACTTCACAAAAATAGCTAGAAAGCTAGCAGAGGAATTTAGTACAGAATTAGAAGTAAGAGAGGAGGACTACATGTACTTAATAAAGTACGGCGATACGGATGAGCTGGGAATGGCTTGGGTGCCGCAATTACTAGCGGAGCTTGATAGCGGTGAGGTAATTAAAGTGCTGACACAACCAAACTTAAACTCCCAAGGGAATGTAAATGAAGACAGAGACCTTCAAGTATCCTTAGAAAACATTAGAAAAGCACTTACTGGACAAGATACTGCGTAGTTAAAAGCTTGAGCACGCTAGGTAATAAATAGTTATTTTACTACTTTACATTCATTAAAGGTAGAATCAGGATGATATCGTGTGACGTAGGTGGATGATGAATGGTATCCTAGAATGACTGGAGATTCCGTGATTAAAGGACCACAAACTGACTAATTGTCCTTTAATTCTACTGACTTGAAGAACTGAGATATACCAGCATACACAGGTTCGCTTTCTCCTGACCCACTAATTGATACCTTCCTGAGCTCCCTGTAGTACCTTACGGCTTTAAGAATTTCATTACTGCTTCGTACTATTCTGTTCAGTTCATCCCCACTAAAGACTACTGGCAGAACGATTCTTTTAGCTAGTAAGTCAGCTACGGGGCACACCTCAAGACATATTCCACATGAACTACATCTTAAGGTATCAACCAATGGTTTTCTATCAGCGAGCTTGACCGCGCTCTTAGGACACCACATTAAGCAACTCCCGCAACCCACGCACAGCAGCCATCTCGCAAGCACCTTAAGAACATCGGAAGCTACTGCATAACACTCCCTCCCAACAACTAGTAACTTAGCTCCATCAAACCGCACTACGGCACCACAGCATCTCAGACTTATCGAGTTAACGTCCCTCTCGGTCACAGAGCACCCTAAAACCTTCGCTTGATTCCCTAACACATTTACAGGTACTTTCACCTGCAAAAGCAATTCCACATAATCACTAGATTTTGCGGACACCCGAACTAGGTGGCCTAAGCGCCTGCTGTACTCGGTTGCAGGATGTGAAGGCTTCTTAATGCCGAGCCATATCTCAAGCCTTCTCCTACCCTGAGCTTCTGGATTAAGCCACCTCCATAAGTGGTACCTAAGCCACTCCTCACCTACATTAAGTCTACTCTTCCATGCCCGCAGTACCTCAGCCCACCTATCCCAGAACTCAGGATAGTGAGTACTAACAATATAGTACTCTGCAATGTTTGCTGCTGGACACAGGTAACACCCTATTCTGTCAAAACCTTTTTCGTAGAGTATATTATATGGAAGCTTATTCCTGAATATGTACATCCAGATCATGAGCTGATCCCACTCTTGTATAGGTGAAGTATTAAGTACTGAAGGCAACCACTTATTTCTCCAAACTCTTCCAGACCATGACCTATCCACAGACTCGAGAGCTCTCTGACCAACAATAACTAGCGCACCATCAGGGTATTGCTCCTTGTACACTCTAGCTATTCTCGCCAGCTTTAGGACTTTACAACACCACCTGTAATCTTTAGCTGGCGGACCGAAAACGTCGACGGACTTCCAGAAAGCATCACCAGCATCAGCAAGCAGTAGTCTCGAGCCGTACTTCGAAGTAATGAGTTCCACATAATCAACTGTCGGCGGTAGCTCAAGGCCAGTATTATTGAATAAGATAGCGGGTTCTAAGCCAGCCTGCACTGCTAGGTGCAGAGACACGAGGGAGTCTTTACCGCCCGAGAAAGAGGATATTATTGGTAGCCTAACCTTACTTGAGAAAAGTGCGAGGTGCTGCACGGAGCGGGAGATAAGCGACCTAAAGTACTCGTCATTACACTTAATGATGTCGTCAAAAGTAGCTGATTTTTTCGATAATTCCCAATCACCTGGGTCTCTGAGCAGGGTCTGAACTCTGAACCTACCTTTTTTAGCTATGGCTAATGCAACTACATTACCCTCAGGATCGGTAACAACTGCCTGCTCACCGCTCTTGGTTCCTTCACCTAGTGCTTCTAGCGGCTTGACCTTACTTCGAACAAATACCTTCACCAGCCCATACTCAACAGCTAATCTAGCACTGTAGGAATTTAATCTCCACCTCCACTTCATGATTTTCGGGTCAAAGAAGAACCTCCCGACAACTACACCGCTCACTATGACGCTCTTCATGTCATCGTAGTGGGGTACCTTATTAATGAATGTACATCCTACAGATATGTTCAACCTCTTAAGCAGGACGTCAGTACCGAATTCCGTTAGAATAGCCTCCCTAATGATTTGTAGGTCTCCGTCGAAGGCAGGCCTTATGTCACCGGGCTCTGTGACAGTTAGCTTCCTGCCCTTCGAGCCGCATCGACTGCAGAACTTCTGTCTCAGCGGTGTGTTACAGTTATCACACCAGTACAGCCTTACCCTGAAGCCCCACTTCCTCACTAGGTCTCCCGCTCATAGATCTTCTTTTTACGCTCATATTCTTCCCTACTGCATACTACCTGAGCTGGCACACCGTAAGCTACTTTATATGGCGGTATATCATGGGTAACTACAGAACCAGCTCCAATAACAGCTCCCTCACCTATCCTCACACCAGCTACCAGTACAGCATTTGCTCCTATGACAGCATTATCCTCTATTACCGTAGATACGAGCCTTCTGCTAACCGGGTACTTATCATTAGTTACCACGACTCTAGGACCGAGGAACACGTTATCACCGATCTCAGTACCTATGGGTATGTAAACACCTGACTGAATACTAACATTCTTACCTATGACGCACCTACCGTCTATTATGGTTCCGGAACCCACTATGGTGTTTTCTCTTATTATTGTCTTCTCCCGTATCATTACATGATGTCCCAGCTCTACATTGTCTCCGGTCTCTACTTCTTCGTAAATTACTGAGAATGACCTAATAATGTTGTAGCCACCCAGTTTTGAGCCTTGACTTAATTCATCTAGATCTCTCAGCTCTCTGCCCCCGAAGCCGGGAGAAGACATGAACTCCCTTACTTTTGCCCTCACTGGAAATCCAATAATAACGTATGGAAACACTACGGTGCCTTTTTTAATTCTCGTACTACCCAATATTACTGCTCCCTCAAGAACCAAGCTATTACTGCACTCTACCCTCCCCGATACATACACATCTAGTCACCAAGCTAACTACGTAAGTAGGTCTTTAAAGCAGTGCTTCATTCATGATCACTTTAAAAGTCACAGTAGTTTTGGGGGATAATGTGGATGTATCGTCATTCATCAGAGACTTGACTATGCAGATAATGACTATAGCATGGCTAGTATTCCTGGTCTCGTGGGCCATAGGGTGGGCTATTAAGGGGTCCCCGATCCCGATTCACAGAGTTAAGAGAACTGGGCAAACTCTAGTGGAGGATGCTGTGCTGGCGGCCTTCTGGCTAGCCATGGGCTCCACAATATTTGCTATAATATCCTATGTAACATCAAGTATATATCAGCCTATGCCCCCGCCCCCGCAACCTTAAGGTGTAACTAAATGAACGTGTTGCCGCTGGCATTTAACTTAGCTATACTTACCTACTTTATCGGAGTACTCATACTAGCCTTGCCCATACCTTACAGACAGCTGAAGAAGTGGGGAGTGAGATTGATGTCTGATGCCATAATAGCTGCAGTTCTTGTGTCAGCTTATAGCATGATCCTAGGTATAGGGGACCTAATACTCAATATGTTGGGCTATAGTTGGACGGGTTTTATGGCATGGCTTACTGAGAGAACGGCTATTCTCGTAACAGCGCTTGTAGGGCTGACATACCTAACTTCGTGGATCAAAAGTCTAGGATACTCGCTTGTGTTATCGCCGCTGGGGTTGGCTTCAACATACATCACACTAGCTCTATCAGCCATTAGAATGATGTACTTTATTGCCAGCTTCATATGGAGTTTTCGAGGTGAGTTCCTGGCTCTGGGATTGCTTCTGTACTCCCTACCCTTCAGGGTGGGTAAGGGAGTAGGAGCTTTCTTTATTGCGGCTTCACTAATACTATACGTAGGCTTTCCACTAATGCCAGCATTCGTGAATGTATTTCAGACAGCAGTACCTGAACCAATGGTTTCAAATAAATCATTTACAATAACATGTAGTATAGTAGATGTAGGTGGTGAACCTCTTCCGTACCCGGTGATACGCATATATAAGGAGGGCAGTACAATACCGCTGGGTGTAGTTAAGGGAGACGATAAAGGCACAGTAGTTTTAGGTGGGGATAAGGACATTATTCCCAGAAATTACACGTTTGATGTTGAAGTGCTGTTCATGGGTTATATTTTTAAGCCTTCACCAAGAGTGCTGAGAATATTACCTAATAAAACAAGCTATAAGTTAGGCGTGCGCAACATCATATATCAGGGCGGTCTTGCAATCTTAATTCCCAGTAGCTTCGATATAATAAACATCAAGTACCTGGGGGATGAACTTATAACCACAGTAAGTGTCCTGCATGAAGCAATTAATGAAATCAGGGTTGTAAAGCTAGATAACGTCAGGATCTACTCACTAAGAATTAATGGTCATGAAATACATTGCAGTTGGAGTACCTGGGAGTGGAATGGCATATCACTTAGTGAGTGTGTGCTGAACTTAAGTAATATACAGCTAAGTTCTTCAGGCAAAATCACAATTAGTGTATTTTACGAACCTAAAAACTATCCAGAACCTGAAGTTGAGGAGCGTAGGGTGGTCTGCTATGAGAGCTTGGTTGACATAATCATGCAATACGTATCTGTAGGTATAGCTTACATCTACACATTTCTTTTCCTTCCGGGACTGTACCTTGCAGCATTAACCGCTATGTCGGCATCTCTAGCTAGGGTAATCGGGGGAGGAATTAAATTACGATTTATTTAAGGTGGTAACTATGAAGATCTACTCAATACTCTGCAGTAAGTTTAAGTTGCGGTCACTAGTAGTACTTATTTCTGCAGTGTTTTTTCTTACGATGAGACATAATGACTTACTAGCTATTACTTCGCTCATACTAGCTTTAGCTTTATTTATAACTGATAATTTCATTATCAGCAAAATACTTGGAGGTGGGTCTACTTAATTAGGTATTTAATCACTACTACTTGAACTCAATTACATCGATTTTATGCCATAGCACTTTATCCTTTAGGAGCTCATTTAATTCATCAGCCCTGCCTTCGATGCTGACGTAGTATAGCTCCCTAACTACAATGCTTTGTCTTTCCTCTAAAATCTTGTACCTACTCTTTATGTAGGATAACACCTTCTTTGCGTCATCCTCACTATATGATGTAAAGAAAATCAGTGTTTTAGTACGCACTCTCCTACTAGTGTCGCTGGACATATCCACCTCCCATACTCTAGGCTTTAATTCTCCTAAATAAATTGAGTGCTACTCTAAATTCATTTTGAAAAACATTGGATATGCTGTCACCTATGTTCATGAGCTCATCTATGTGGCCAGCAACCCAGTCACAAGCAGAGGAGACGCTGACTTCTCCTGTCTTAATATTTATGAGAAGTGGGAACATCTTACATGAAATAGGCTTGAGTTCATGAATGGTGCATCTTCTGCGCCTCAGGTCATAGAACGGGCAGAAACCATCTATAATCCAGAGATAAAAATCACTTGTAACTTGCATGAAGTTCAGTAAGATGCCTCTCTTCGAGGCGAGTTCTTTCAGTCTACTTACTTCCTCTCCTAGTACTACCGGGTAGTCTACAGGTGTTGAGAAAAAGCAGCAGTGAATACAATGGTAACACTCAAATCTTAGCACCAAGAATCTTCACCGCAGTTAAAGGTGACCTCGACGATGTCCCCATCTCTTAGGTCGAGCGTTCTTCTGAGGTCGACTTCAGCTACGACCTCGATTACGTTGACACTGTGCCTACTCTTATGGGGTCTCACGAGCAGGCACTTGATCCAGCTACTCCCACACTGCTTTCTTATCCTGCCTAACCAGTAGTAGAAGCCACCGAATTCATGCCCTTCCATAACCACGTTCTTGATCTGTGAGGGCGTGCATGACCTCATCACATCTCTGAAGCTCGCTGGCATTTCAACATTTAAAGTACCTAAGAACGGGTTACTGCCTAGTATCTCAGTTAGGAGGATGTAGTATATAGGGAGTGATATGTATTTTCGTCCCTCACCTAGTCCGCTAGCAACCCTTCCTTTTGTAGTGAAGGGCAATCTTACTTCTCACCTGCTTGGATATTTTATCTGCTACGTAGGTAGGTTCAGGAAGGTAGTGTCCTTCCTTAAATAATGTTGGGGTGATGCGCTCTAGCTCAGCCATCGAAATCTTATGTCCTATACTTAAAAAGATGTCCCTCCGGCACCCAGGCGGACGGAATACTAAAGCTCCTACAACATCGTTTACTAGCAAGTACTTCCTACCACTTCTTTCTATAACTCTCCCTGTGAGTATTTTTTTCGCAGCACCTATTGTGGGTTTTTCAAGGATTAAACCTATATGTGAGGCTATTCCTAAACCCCTTGGATGCGTTACACCGTGTCCATCGATAATTATCAGGTCAGCATCAGCACCTAATTTCTCATATGCCTTAAACATTAGAGGAGCCTCCCTGAAAGCTAGAAGTCCCGGCACATACGGAATATCTACTTCACCTACGACTACAGAGTATTCTTTAAGTATTAATTCGGGGTATTTCAGAAGTGTGGCTACGGCTATGCCAGTTCTGCCTACATATGCGAGATCTAAGCCCGCAACAGATCTTAGTCTGCTTAAGTATTCATTAAGAGTTACTTTTTCAGCTAGGATCTTTTGAAGCGCAGTAGCTCTGCCAGCGGTAAAGTAGCTTGTCCTTGTCCCCAAGACCTATCCCGCACATAAGCATGGCTCATTTTATCGCTATGCTCTTCTCCCATGACTTCCCATGCGTTATTACTACAACATCAACTCCGTCGCCTGATACAGCGTCTCTACTTATGGCCGCCTTGACAGAATCTATGACGAGCTGCTCAGCCTCCTCTACTTTCATGTCCTTCTTGTACCTACTTTCGATTATACCTATAGCTACTGGCGCGCCAGTACCTATTGCTGCGTAGTCATCCTCTATGAGTGAGCCCAGAGAGTCCATAACGTACAGGTGAACGCCTTCATTATCTATTCCCCCGAAGATCACCTCCGACAGGAAGGGCATGAGCTTATACTGGTACAGGATCACTGAAAGTAAGCGTGCAGCAGATCTCACTGTAATAGGCCTTCCGTTTTCTATTTCATAAGAGTGGATCTCGACATTCATTAATCTCCTCAGTGTTTGAATGTCAGCAAACAGTCCTGCGAACGCAACACCGTAACGGTCCTTTATGAGGAAGACTTTCCTTCCAGCTCTACTCATTATAAAGCCGCCGTAAGAGACTCGTTTTTCAGCAGCTAGAATGACGGCGTCCTCAGTCCTTAGTCCCACGGCTGTGGCTCCCGTCCCCAATTTCTCGTAAGCCACTTTTGCCACCGCTAGAGAAGCGCTAGAAAGAATTTAAAGGTTTAATACAGCAAGAAAGCTAAGGTTGGGTTGCTGTTGAAGAACAATACGATAGCAGGCATACTGAATAA
>JAGGUC010000125.1 GCA_021158735.1 Desulfurococcales archaeon
CACCGAATTTATTAAGAAGGTCCTTGGCCCATACTACATTACCTAAGTGCTTAGTCATCTTCCTCCCGTACTTGTCGAGTACCAGACCCTGCATTAGGATTTCCTTGTAGGGAGCTGACTTCATGAGTAGTACTGAAGTAACTAGCAGTGAGTAGAACCAGCCCCTCGTCTGATCTATGCCTTCAGTTACGAAGTTGTAGGGGTATAACTTCCTAAATAACTCCTTATTTCTTATCCCGTCTACACCAGCTAACCAAGCAATACCGCTATCTATCCACACATCTACAACATACGGCTCCCTAACCCACCTGCTGCAGCCGTCGGATCTCAGCTCTACTTTATCTATCCACGGCCTGTGCACTAAGTAGTCATCATTAACACTGGGTAACTTAACAGCTCTCTTCTTCAGTTCCTCTATACTGCCTATGACGATGACCTTCTCTGGGTCGTCAACGCACTTCCAGACAGGTAGGGGCGTCCCCCATATCCTAGATCTTGAAATGGTCCAGTCCCTAATATTGACCAGCCAGTTCTCGAATCTAGCCCTCAGTTTTTCAGGGTAGATCTTCACATTTTCTAGTGCCTTAAGAAGTTCATTTCTTAAACTCTCTACTCTAAGGAACCATTGCTTGTCAGCTCTATATACTAGTGGTGTATGACACCTCCAGCAGTGGGGGTATGAATGCCTTATCGTTCCTGCATGAATAAGTAGTCCTTTATTCTTTAGTATAGTGATTACTTTATTGGTAGCAGTATCTACGTCAAGTCCGCTGAAGACGCCTGAATTGTTGTTGAAGACCCCGTTAATTTCCACATTACTAGTTATGGGTAAATTATACTTGAGACCCACCTCAAAATCTTCAGGGCCGTGTCCAGGCGCTATGTGAACTAGACCCGTACCCTCTTCAAGAGACACGAAGTCAGCGACTATAACCTTGTGTGCATTAGTGTGTTCTTTATGCATGGGTACCTCATCCAGGAGAGGGTGCTCGTACTTAACTCCCTCAAGCACTGAGCCCTCGAATCTCTTCACTACCTTCCAGTTTTTCAGTTCCACTCTATTCAGCACATCATTAATAAGATTCTCTGCAATAATCCATAGCTCACCATTAACAGAGACCTCGCAGTAATTGCCTTGGGGGTGCACTGCAACAGCTTCATTATCTATTAAAGTCCAGGGCGTTGTCGTCCATATTACTAGGTATTTGTTCGGGCTGCCCTCAACCTTAAACTTAACGTAGATAGATGGTGATGTCTTTTCCTCATAGCCCTGGTCAACTTCCGCATCACTAAGTGCTGTCTCACACCTTGGACAGAATGGCAGCACCCTGTACCCCTCGTAGAGCAGTCCATCCTCCCATGTCTTCTTTATCAGATACCATACATGCTCTAGATACCTCGCCTTTCTAGTCTCATAGGCGTTCCTCAAGTCCAGCCATAGGGCTATTCTCTTAGTTGCATAATCCTCCCAGAACTCCAGGTAATAGTTGACTAAGTTGTAGCACTCCTCAACGAATTTTTTAAGACCTATTTTTTCACTTATCTCCTTCTTCCTCTTAACACCCAGCTTCTTTTCTACCTCAACTTCAACTGGAAGTCCCTGTTCATCCCATCCTGCCTGAGCCCACATATTGTAGCCTTTGAGGCGGTAGTACTTAAGGACGAAGTCCTTGTAGATCCTACCCCTTATGTGGCCTATGTGCGGAAAACCATTAGCAGTAGGGGGGCCTTCTAGAAACGCAAATACCGGTCTGTCCTCACTCCAAGACCTCCACTTACCTGGAATGTCTTTCTTCTCCCAGTATTTCTGTATCTCCTTCTCTAGCTCCTTTATCTTCAGAGCCCCCAAATCAATAATTGACACCATCAAGAAGTTAGAACAGCTGTTTAATAAGTGTTTATGGGTGGATGCCCCGTGGGGACCCCCTACTCATTCCGAGCCAGTCAGGCTCCGTCATAGGGGTCTCCTCCTTAGTTACTCTATATTAAGTAGCTAATAAATAATTGTAATAATGTAGCAGCTACATTAATGTTTTGAATGATTAAAAAGTGAGTTTTATTACGGTGACAACTCAGTTGCTTTCTCGAGATCAGGAATAACGAAGTCTAGCCCTAATTTTTCTAGTGTAGATCTTCTCGGTATGCCTCTATGATCCCAGCCCCTCAATTCATAGTACTTATTAAGTAGTGTATGGTATTTATCGATCTCTAACTTGGCTCCAGCAAACGCTCCTTTAGTCAGAGACTCTTCAAACCATCTCCTAGGCGGAATGTCTAGCTCCCTACTCCAGCCCAGCCCCGCAGCCAAGTACTCTCGCACCCAAAACGCTCTTATCAATGTATATATTCGGTGTGCAATCGTATAGATGTCGTCCCACGTAAATGCAATACCTGTAGCTGCTTTAAGTAGCTTAGGGTAGTACTCGAGGTCGAGACCAACCTCAATCCAGGGCAGTCTGCAAGTAGTTAATGACTCGAACATGCCGCCACGAATATTCTGCATCCAGACAAGTTTTTCTGCCTTC
Source organism: Desulfurococcales archaeon (assembly GCA_021158735.1). Classification (GTDB taxonomy): domain Archaea; phylum Thermoproteota; class Thermoprotei_A; order Sulfolobales; family NBVN01; genus B83-G16. The sequence continues at coordinate 2,526 of JAGGUC010000125.1, forward strand.
TCTGGGCTGTAACTGAGCCTGCCCTCCCTACCCATCTGTATTTCAACAGATATTAGCCATGCGTCCTTGTGGTGCGCACCTATAGGTGAGGTCCCGTATGCTAGAGCCATACCTGGAGCCGTATGGCAGTCGTAAGCAGATACTTCAAGACCCTTAACGTGTATTGCAAATTTAGCAGCATCATCACCTAGCTTCTCTGACGCATACTTTACACCCTCCGCTAGCAGAGCACCTACTCCCTCTCTCTCAATAATCTTTCTGACTAAGTCGATAGCTGCTCTAAAATCACTCCACTCTATTTTCTCGTCTATCAGTTTCTTTTCCGCCGCCTCCATAGCAAACGCGATGTTAGAGCCCAAGCTAATTGTGTCTAGACCTAAGTCGTCAGCCAGGTTGTTCAGATACGACACCTTGTCAAGGTCGTCTAAACCTATGTTGGAGCCCAGCATTGCGACGTTTTCGTAGTCGAGTTCAGCTTTAGTTACACCCAGGTCGGTTCTTGCCTCAACCATCATGCCGCACGGCATATTGCAGTTCGGGCAGCCTTTCTGAGAGATCTTCATTTTTTCCATAACGTCTCCGCTAATCTTGTCAGCGTGCTCGAAGACCCCTTCTCTGAAGTTATATGTCGGAAGTACGGAGTTAGTGTTGGACCAGATAATGGTGGCCATAGTACCTTGCCTGATCCAGAAGTCGTAGTTCTTGGACTCCTTGACTTTTTTGAGGGCCTCTGAACCAAGCTTTATTAATTCACCTCTGTCTGCTGGCTCAGGAAGTTCTTCTCCCCTAACGACAATTGCCTTTACCTTTTTGGCACCCAAGACGGCACCCATTCCTGGCCTCCCAGCAGATCTTCCGTATTCGCTTAGGACTGTAGCGTACTTAACTAGTTTCTCGCCAGCAGGCCCGATCAGTAAGGTACCTACATCCTTACCGAATTCTCTGATAAGCTTATCCTCTGTTTCATGTGTTCCGAGACCCCATAAGTCATCGGCACTCCTGAAGTCTACTTTACCGCGCTCTATGTAAAGTACGATAGGTCTGCGCGCAGCCCCCCTAATCACTATAGCGTCATAGCCTGCCTTCCTGATCTCTACAGATGCTTTAGTACCGATGTTTCCGTCTCCGTAGCCGTTGGTTAGGGGGGACTTAGCAGCAATAACTAATTTCCCGGATGAAGGTAGTGGGTATCCTGTTAGCGGTCCAGTAGCTAAGATCAGGCAGTTATTAGGTGAGATAGGGTCTGTACCGGGCTCTATGAGGTCCCATAAAAGTCTTACTGCAAGCCCTCTACCGCCCAAATATGTGGGTAAGTAGTCCTTGTGGATGCTGGACTCACTGAATTTTTCGTTGGTTAAGTCGATAATCAATAACTTCCCGGACCAACCATGCATTAGGAATTCCCCAAATCACTTCATAAGTAAAGATTAAATACTTACCTCAAGGCGGAAGACTACAAAAGTTTATGAACTTTACCTTACTTTATTTTGAGGGAGCTTCATGGGTAAGGTACCAACCAGGCTGGTTAGTTGGGAAGATATTGTTGAATGGTCAAGGGGTTTAGCTATTAAGGTAAGGGAGTCGAATTACAAACCTGATGTGATCATAGCAGTAGCTAGAGGAGGATTCGTACCTGCTCGACTGCTGTGTGATTTCCTTAATGTTGAGAACTTAATTTCTATTCAGAGTCAGCACTGGACTGAGGCTGCTAAGGCAGCAGAGAAGGCGATTATTAAGTTTGCCTATGAGTTAGACCTGAGCGGGAAGAAAGCACTTTTGGTTGATGATATTGTTGATACTGGGGAGTCACTAATACTAGCTAGAGACTTTATCTTGAAGCGCTGGAAACCTGCTGAGCTTAGGATAGCTACGCTACAGTGGATCTCGCCTGTTGCTAAGCTAAAACCTGATTACTACTACATAGAAGTAACTGAGTGGATATGGTTTCAATATCCGTGGACTAGATTAGAAGATACTTTTCAGTTTATGAGGAGGATGATCAGTGAGGAAGGCAGGCACAAAAAAGTCTGGACATATGATGAATTGATTGGAAAGTTCCTTGAATGGTACGAAATAGATGTTGGTGAAAAATACTTTAGAGAAGCTATTAGATTATTAATTGAGGAAGGTATTCTAGAATTACATGATAATATGTACTACTACAGGGGTTAATGAGTTAAGTACCTACGGCTATAGTGTAATTAGGGGTAGGAGGATTAGCGTGAGCTTGCCTCCCACTTAGTTAATTATGATTAATTGCTCTAAGACACCCACTATGCGTCAGCTAGGAATGGTCTCCTTAAGCCTCTCCTCAGCTAAAACCCTAGCTTCTTCTAATATTTTTCTTGCCTCACCTTCTGCTTTTACTGTATAGCTGGGCTCTCCAAGTGCTGGTAA
>JAGGUC010000003.1 GCA_021158735.1 Desulfurococcales archaeon
AGATTAAGCTTACTGGTGATGAGAGGAAGGATGCGGAGATCATTGTTAAGGAGCTCATGCCCTACCTCAAGTTCCTGAGCGATTACGATAAAGGAAAAGTCAAGAAAGGCGATATATGGGAGCTCCCGCCTAAACCGTAAAACCTTAGATGGCGGCACCGTAGTAGACTGTAACCCTTGACTGTCTGGAGTAAGCAATATCCACATAAAGCATTAGGTCCTCCACACCGAGTGAGTAATTTATCTGAACCTTCGGCATGTGCTGAGGAACTTCTCCAATGTTCCCTAATACATTTTTCCATGGTTCATCAAGCTGGAAGCAAAATAAAGTATATTAAGTAGTAGTATTAGACTGCTTGTTGATGATACAGTATATTGCTCATTACGGCGGTTCACGCCAGTGTTGGGAACCCCGAGCTTACTCTCTTAGTTCATGCAGGCATTCACATGAGATATGTTGGGTGATTTACCTATGTATGAACGGAGACTACTGGTTATTATGATTCCTGTTGCGGTTGTGCTTACGTTCTTAGCTGCTGCTTTAGTGTCTAATCTGAGTAGTACGGATGCTGTTTTAAATAGTGCTATAGACCTGCACCCTCCGTACATTAATGCGTCTGTTCCAGTCGACCGTAGCTATTGTTTAGGAGCTGTGGAGTACGCTAAGGAAATTGTAGACAAAGCCGCAGAGTACAATGGGTCAGACAGTTATGTTCGTGACTTGATTGCTAAGGCTAAGGTGGCCTTGAGGGAGGCGAGGGATCGTGTAGGGAGTTATGAGTGTCTTAGGTGGTGTAGGCTAGCATCTATATTGGGTAGGGAGGCCCTGTCCTACATTGAGTATTCGGAGGGTTCCGTAAGTAGTGAATCGGTACTGAGTGAGGTGAGAGTACTGGAGCTTAAATTAAGGGAGGTTAAGGGCAGGTACGAGGAGGAGCTCAGTAAATTGGGCGGTAGCTACCCGACTGCTTACCTCTTGGTTGAGGACTTGTTAAGTAGTGCTGAGGACCTCCTCGACCAAGTTCTTCAGATCCTGGAATTAGGTGGGAGGCCTGAGCACCTACTGATCTCTCATGCATCCATGGTTCTCGAGGATGCCCGGCTGAGAATTCTTGATAGTGAGTACTTACTGACCTCAGGGCTAGGTAATTCGGGAAGAGTTCTTAGAGATGTTGAGGAACTGTACGTGAAACTGCATGCCGATGTTGTTAAGAAGCTTGAGTTAGTGCCTGAGGATCTAGGCAGGACTTTAGGTAACTTAACTATTCAGGAAGTGAAGAATTACGTGGAGCAGGCCAGCTTACTTTACAATAGGGGCTACAGGCTGAAGGCAGTTACTTACTTGCTGGTAGCTATGACGTACTTGAACTCCCTAAGTGATGTATCAGCCATACCTGGCCCATGGGTAAGTAACTTCAGTGTAGGTGCCAGTACATACTGAAGGCTAAGGAGGAAGCAGTCAGGACAGCTGAGCGAGTAGTTGAGTTTGCGCAGAAATTGAGGGTGCTTGACGAACTACTTAGCCGCCTCCTCTCAAACGCGTACAGTGACATGGACTTTGCGGACAAATTTATTCAGAGGTGCCTAGAACTCAACGAAGTAAGAACCAGCAGTTTGAGGTACGCGTACGCCTTCTACGTCAGGGCAAACGCTTACTTAAAGGAGCTTGAGAAAACCCTGGAGACAGTTATTCCCTTACTGAAATGAAAATAATTCTTTTTCACAGCGGTAAACGGAATACCACTCACCACCTGGGGACTCAATCACAAAATTCCCGGAAAATAGATGGATGTTACTTGCCTAAGCGAGTAATAAGAATCACTACATTACTAATGTGGTATGAAACAATTTTATACCGTCGGTTCTGACCTTACTAGGAAATATGATTACCTGGCCCATGATTATACCTGCTTCAGTGTTAGAGTTACTGCTCACCGAATAAACAACTAAATGAGTAAGATAAGGCAGACCCCAGTGCTGTGGTGGACCGGCCGGGATTTGAACCCGGGACCTCTCGGGTGCAAGCCGAGCGCTCTTCCGAGCTGAGCTACCGGCCCACACAGCTATTGAGAATGTGGTAGGGGAGGATTTAAAGTTTTATTACTAGACAGCGTATTGAACCTCGCTTCAGCTCTTCCATATAGGTCTTAGAGGTGAGAACTGCCTGGCAGTGGTGTCCGACCTAGTGTTAAGTACTTAAAGCTTTTAATATAGGAGGACGTGCAGTGGCTCACTGCTTCTACTTCCATGAGAAGTGGGCAACATACTTCCTTCTGTTATTGGCGTCGTACCACCAGTATAAGATATTGTTACACCATTTATTGACATAGACTTTGAGATACGGAGGATGTCCAGTGTTGGAGCCTGCTGCTCTATATAGTGCTATTGTTACACCAAATTTCATGGAGCCTGATTCAAACCCAAACCTTACGTCAACCCTGGTAAACAACCACTTCTCATTACTGTCGGAGTTCTCGAAGCTTATTCTGAAGGAGTTAGGGTCATGAGGGGTTCGGTCAGCAGCATATCCTGATTGGCTACAGCCACAGAAACTGCAACCAATGTTAGGATCTTCATCAACATCATCAAAGTATGTTGGGTAAGCATAGTAGTGCTCATAAGTAACCCCTGCAAACGGGTCTATACCACCAATGCTCACACCTGTGATTTACACGGGCCATAACGATCTTCTCAGCTCCGTTAGCGGCAAGAGCCCGGTCATCGCAGGCAACTTCCGAAGTTTTTTACTGAACTCATACCAGCCGCTACCATATCTCCCTACTATACGTTGAGAAGTAAATTACAGTGTCATATATTTCAGCATACCAATACACAGTCAACTCTTCCACACTGTGTACCTCGCCCGCCTTCAGCCATATTTTCGCTTCAGTAACCTCATTACACGCAGTGGGAAAACCGATCCTACCTTCTTAGTCTTACGTAACTCTATATCCATGTTGACTGACGTTACCTTCCTTTTGGGCTCTATGACTAGTGTTTTAGCACCAAAGTACTCCGGGCCAAGAATCATTACCCCTACTACTACCTCTTTAAACTTAGGCTGTTCTTCTGTAATTACTTTAATTTTACCTTCCTTCCACACATACCTGAGTGCATGTGTTGAGCCCAGGTAGATTCACCTAATTCTGAGACTATATGTAAAGGGAACACTTACCTTGCCTATAAAAATTCTCTCCGAGATACTGCCGCCTTCTTTAAGGACATGGACAGTTACTATCATTTTCTCCTTTAGGTACCCTGCCTTCAAATAAGTGGCCTTATGTTTAATTCTATAACACCAGTAACATTGTTGTCGACTCATTTAACAAGTAGATAAATAAAGTAGAAGTTGATAATAGTAAGATAAGTATTGGGAAGAGCACCAACTTATTCGCTGCTCTCCTCACTGTGGTTTTGTATCATTATATGTATTTTAAAGTTATTCCCTTTAGGAGTTCTGGTCAGGGAAAATTGAAGTAAAAAGATGAGGATTAGTGAGTTGTGTTTAAAAGTGCTGTGGGAGGTATCTCTATTTTTACTCGTTCACTCATTATAGACCTCCTGACCTCTCAAACTATTCGGTATACATGAAGAGTACAGCACTAGACCACTACACAAAAGACCTACGTGAGTTGACAGCTATCAGAGGATCTTTACAACAACTTAACCAAGTTTTTACTTGACCATCACCTTACAGAAGTTATTGAACCCGGGACCTCTCGGGTGCAAGCCGAGCGCTCTTCCGAGCTGAGCTACCGGCCCACACAGCTATACTCGAGGAATTTTAAGACCGGTCTAAACCCATTATTAGCTCTCTAAGGAAATATAATTGTGGTCGTGCCCGGAGCTGGCTGGCGGCTTACGGGTTCCCCTGAGGAAGCTCCGCCCTCCCCGCGGCTCGGGGACCCCGCAAGGGGTGCGGGGAGACCCGCGGCAACGGCACAGAAACGGCACGTCCATCCTCGGATGTCTGTGAGGTGGTGAGGGCGGTCCGGCAACGGACCGTCAGCAACCCGCTGAGGTATGGGGATGGTTGCGTTGAAACGGCCGTCCTCCCGGGAGCAAGGCCAAGCAGTGCCGATGAGGGCCGCGTGAGGTGCGGGTGGGCCGCATAGCTGAATGCCGCCGGAGTACAGAAGGCGGGCTATAGCCAGCACCGGGCACGGCCGCCCTTAAGCTACTTAAGTCTTAGCTTCTCGATGACCCTATGTTGTATTCTGAGGACTTCCTCTGGTGATCGTGCCTTGGAGTACTCGTCTAGTAACTCCCTGTTTAGTTCTAGGAATGTCGGTCCCCACTTAAACTTACTGAGTATTCTGTGGGCTTCGTCCTTAAGTCCTACTATGTAGAGTGCTGCCGCCACTGCCTCAGCACTGCTCAGTTTCGTCGGGACTGCGTAATTTATAGGATTCCCAGCAAAGAGTATGGGGAGAACCCTGTGATGCCCCTTGATCTTTTTACACACATTGACTATAGGTTCCAGGCCTTTATTCCATGAAGTATCTATGACCACCAGCCCGTACTTGAGGGTATTGCCTCTGTCAAGCGGTGTTAATACCCTGCCTGTTGCTGGGTTCAGGACAACAACTCCTCTAGGGAGGTTCTTGGGTCCTGGAACTTTTTCAGCTAGTCCGAGCCTGACCAGCTTTAGAGCTGTCGACTTCTTCGGGTCATCGCCTCCCAGCCTTATTACATAGATATTAATAGTGATATTAATAGTTAGCACCAGAGTTACTGTAATAACAGTAGTTAAAAGTTAAAGTTTAAATATTACACCTTCCTGTTGTAGGATGGGTATAGTAAATGCCTGAGGCAATTGTCCTAATAAACACGGACATCGGTACTGAGGAGGAGG
>JAGGUC010000020.1 GCA_021158735.1 Desulfurococcales archaeon
AACACTAGGACTACATGGAATGTGTATGTTGTGCATTCGGTAGCGTCCTGCTTTACGTGTATAATGAATCCGTAAGTATCTGATTCTCCAGGGTCGATCTGTGTTCCGTCATTACCGCCATCTGTCTTCAAATATACGTGGAAGTCTACATCTGCTTTTCCATCATTATTGAAATCTAATCCATAGTCAGTACATAGTGTAATATTGGTGTCCACTCCACTGTCATATACTCCGTTACCGTTCATATCAATGAAGAACCAGTAAGGCTCTACAGGTATTGAACCTATGTTGTCTACTTCACCTGATACTGTAACGTTATATGATGGATATGTGTTATTTAATGTTATGTTTAACTTAATTACGTTGTCATGCTCATCAACTCCTTCAGAACTCACAAAGCACTGACCAACATCCTTATCGTAGCCAGGGTCAATTCCTGTGTCATTGCAGCCCCAGCTACTCCACTTAACAGCGACGTCACCAGTATTTATGGTTACATTAATTTTCAATGTCTCACTCCACATTGCATAAGCAATGCCTGTCGTCGCTAGTACCAGCATTGGTATGAGAAACAGTGGTACAACTTTCTTTACATCCATACGTGACATACTTTTAATTCACCTTAAGTTATTCTTGCTCAAATTTACTATTTAAATACAGTAGAATTGTAGTTAAGTAATATAAATACTATTTCATAGTACGTAATTAGGATATGTATTACTGATACACATTTTTAATATAGGTGCGTAGGGTAGCAAATCAATGTATTTTTTGGGTTTTCATCATATTTTACAGCCATTACGTAGTGTTTGTATGCACTTATGTACTACATTACTATGTAAAGAACAATATATATTAGCTAAAGAAATAAGTTACATAAGAGTGGTGCTTATGGTTTGAATAATAAGAGGGATTACTTAGTTATTCTTTCAGATGTTGTAAGTGCCTGCAATGAGGGTAGGGGAGTCACTCACATAATGATGGCCAGCGGCTTAAACTACATGCAGGTTAGGAGGTACCTGAGAGAGGCGATTAATAAGAAATTTGTTAGAGTCGTTGATTCTAAATCAAGGAACCTGTATATGGCTACAGCACGGGGCTTAGAATTCATTAAGATAATTAAGGATCTCGGAGGTCTTATTAGTGGCAATTTTGTAGGATGTAGTGCATCATCTGTAGCACCTGTGCCACTCGATATCGCTGACATGCTGGAAAATAGTAAAAGTTCAAAAAGAGGGAAGCTAGATCTCTATGCATGCATACTGTTTCAAGCGCTAACACCTATATCACTTACGGTGCTGTGTAACAAGTGCTTTATGAATAGAATAAATTGTGTAGGAATAGTTAAGGAGCTGGTGGGGATTAATCTATTAAAGAAATATGGTGGTTCAAGTGATAAGCGAATTAAGGCACTTTACGGTATCACTAATAAGGGTTTATGCTACCTACACAATTACATGAAGGTGATTATGCTTTTAAGACCGTGAGGTCCTTAACGCTTTCAGCACCATTAGGGCGCTACCCCTAGACACCGGCAATCTTAAATGCAGGTGGCTCAATCCACTCAGACCTACACCTCGGGCACTTACTCGGCTTCCTAGGCTTACTTAAGTCCTTAAATACGTAACTACATTTCCTACATGTTGGGGGTTTCATGAGAAGCGCCTTCTTACCTCCTGAAGACCTCCTAATAGACTTAGTTATGTGTCTTAAGTGCTCATAAATTTCACTATTACTTAATTCCTCACCCACAAGAACCTTAATTTCATCTACAGTTAAGAATGAGTGGCTATCCTCAAGCACTTTCATTATCCTCTCCCTTAATGTGCTGTAGGCTGGCTTCAGCTCCACTCCCTCGCTAGGCGTTATTCTAGTATTTAGGGTATAAAATTAGATCTATATGTATACTGCATGGTTTGCTTCAAGTTTGAAATCAGGATGTGGAGCCCTACTTACTTGCTGTTGTTTAGGGAATGTTAAATTACACAAAATTTATAGTTTGATGCGTAAATTCTCTATGAGGTACTAATTATGAAGTACTTAACCATAAGGGATATTGAGGATATTGTGTGGGGTGCGACTCTTCTTGGTTCTGGGGGTGGTGGGTCTCCTGAGAATGGCTTGATGCTCGTGAATGAAATAGCTAAAGTGACTGATAAGATCGAGTTCCACGGTCCTGAGGAGGTTCAGGACAGCGACTACATAGCTACCGTAGCGTGTATGGGGGCGCCGAAGGCCTTCAAAGAAAAGGGCTTTAGGGGCGAGCCACTCTATGCTTTTGATGGTCTGTACAAACTATATGAGGTCGCTGGTATTAAGATCAAGTACTTAATGACTGCTGAGACAGGAGGCTTCAATAGCATCACACCATTCTACGTTGCTGCACACAGGAAGATCCCGATCATTGACTTCGGTGGTGCTGGAGGTAGGGCAGTACCCGAGCTAAACACCCTCCTATACTTCGTGTACGGAATACCTACACCGGTATTTGTGCTGGCAGACGGTGAAGGCAATACAGTAGCTACGTGGCTTAAGGACCCGCGGGACGCCAAGACAGCAGAGGAAGTATGCAGGAGTGTGACAGTAGCTTTCGGAATGATAGCAGGTATTGCTGGATGGGTAATAACTGGCTGGCAGGCCAAGAAGTACATGGAGCCCGGACCACTAACCAGGTCACTAGAGGTAGGCAAGGCTATTAGGGAGGCTAGGGATGCTGGTAGGGATCCTGCTAAAGCAGTACTTGAGAAGGTTGGTGGTTACGAGCTGATTAGGGGCACCATAACCAAGATCGAGATCAGGACTGTTGCTGGCTTCGACTTCGGCAGGACAGTAATCGAAGGCACTGATTCCTATAGTGGCAGGAAGCTTATTATTGATTTCAAGAATGAAAACATGATTGCTTGGTATGGTGAGGGCGAGCCAGCAGCCATGGTACCAGACCTAATATGCTTAATGACGGCTGACGGAACACCACTAACAAACGCAGACACAAAAGAAAGCATGAAAATAA
>JAGGUC010000069.1 GCA_021158735.1 Desulfurococcales archaeon
ATTATCATTAAAACCCCCATATACCCTCCTTAATTCCCGTAGCAACTCATCCCTAGTCTTAAACCCGTCTTTCCAAGCATCCTCGTTGGTCAACTCTCTAATTCTCTTATATACCACCTTAACTATCTTAGCCTTAGCTATAGGTCTTCCCCAAGAGTGAATGATTACTTCATCATATTTCGGTATTACCTTACCTAATCTGATAGTTGCTTTTTTCCTACCGCTAAGTAGTAGCCTAGCATACTCACCACGCATCATTATGTGACGCCTGAGATACACAGGCATCTTAAGCCTGCCACCTCATTAACTATGTGCACACTCAAGGTATAGAATTTGTAGAAGTAGATTAAGGTAACGTACTTAAGTCGGTCCTGTGGAAGGTCATCACTAATCAGTGATGTGCAACTCACATAATTATCACAATTACATTTCTTACAGACTAAAATTGAATCTCCTTAAATAATGAGAACTTCAGTATGTAGGTCCCTCAATACTTTCCTTTTCCTTCATTAAGTATTCATATGCAGATAAAGCAGCTATAGCACCCTCAGCAGCTGCAGTAATTATTTGATCGAACTTCTTTTTGTAGTTACCTCCCGTGCAGTCTCCTGCAGCAAATAGTCCTGGAATATTAGTAGCTTGTCCTGGCTTAATAGCTATGTACCCTTTTTCATCTACTTCTAACCCTAAATTTTCAAAGAAATCCTTGGGAGGCTCAGATCCTATTTCAATAAAGACACCGTTAACTTCAAGTTTACGTTCTTCAGATGTTCTTATGTCCCTAATCTTAATCCACTCGACAGTTTTTGTACCACCTATTTCTGTAATTACTGAATTAAGTACTAACTCTATCTTGGGGTCATTCTTAACTAAGTTAACATATGCTGGAAATGCTCTGAAAGTGTCCCTCCTATGAATTAAGTATACCCTACTTGCATATGACGCTACCAGTAATGCTGACTGAAGTGCAGAATTTCCACCGCCTACAACAGCTACTACTTTCCCGCGGTATAGTGGAGCATCACATACAGCACAATAAGAGACACCGCGTCCTGAAAATTCCCGTTCACCAGGAGCATTAAGTTTTTTCCTAATACTACCTACTGCCAAAATAACTGTCTTGCCGACATATTCACTACCGCTTAAGCAATTAATTCTGAAAACACCACCTTCATTCCTAATGTCCACTACCCTATCATGAACTATGTTAATGTCGTAGCTGCGGACATGCTCTTCAAATTTCCTGGCTAAATCAGTCCCCTTAACACCTGGTATACCCAGGTAATCATCAATAACTCCTGCATCAATTAACGTTCCTCCGATTACCTCAGCAATAATTAATGTTCGAAGCGCGAAGCGCGCTGAATAAAGAGCTGCTGAGAGTCCTGCAGGACCTGCCCCAACAACTACTACATCGTAGTCCCTTCTCGCAGGACCTCCAAACGTTAGCCTAAATTTTGACATGCCACTCACCAAGAAGAATAGCACGTGTAGTATTATCTGCTTTACTTGATAATAAAATTCTAGAAGTCATTAATTTAACACTTGGAAACCTGTAATTACTGGAGAGTATTAATGGCTTTAATTTTTATTGATCCCTCAGTAAGGAAATTCAGTATACTACTAGCGTTGGGGTTTTGTAAAAACATTAGTGTAGATGCTCGTAGGCCAGATGTAGAACTTCTTATGAAGAAATTATCGAAGGAAGTTCTTAGTAAATTTACCCTGGACAAGCTCAGAATCCATCCACTCGTGAGAGCTTATCGGAATATTATGTGGAGGCTCGGTATGAATCCTACAAGAACCATACCATTGAATGAGTCCTTAGTTAGAAGAATCTTAAGAAGAGGTTCTTTGACGCCAGTCAATTCTATTATTGACTCCTGCAACATGGCATGTATTAAGACATTGGTACCATTAAGTGTTTTTGACTCTGAACTAATTAATTATCCTCTCACCCTCCGTAAGGCACTACCGGGCGAAGAGTTCAAGTATCTTAACTCAAGAATTAAGAAATTAAATGGCAGAGAAGTAGTACTAGCTGATTCAGCTGGTAATTTACTCCACCTGTACCCATGCAAAAATTCTATTGTAGCTCAAGTTAATAATGAAACACGTGGAATCTTAATTGTGGGTTATGGTGCTCCAGGAGTTCCTAGCACTCTAGTAATTAAGGCAGTTAAGCTTGTTCAGAAGTACATTAAGAGGTTTTATCCTGATGCACGTTGCAGTGAAGTAGGTGCAGTTTTGTAATTGTACTGGCTAAGAAATAAAAATACTGTGCTTAGAGTCTTATCTGGGTCAGCTAATGATTAAAGTTAATGCACCTTACATAACAGAAGATGAAATTAATGCTGTTATTAAAGTCTTAAGGAGCGGTCAGCTAGCTCATGGTCCGATCGTAGAGGAATTTGAAAGAAAATTTAGTAATTACTTGGGTGTTCCATACACTATAGCTGTTTCTAACGGTACTGTAGCACTTTATCTCGCCTTGAAGGCTTTAGGAATAGGTAATGATGAAGAAGTTATTGTTCCTGACTTTACCTTTATAGCTACAGCGTCAATGGTTGTCGCTGCTGGTGCTAAGCCTGTCCTCACAGATATAAATCCACGGACCTACACTATAGACCCCAATGACGTAAGGAAGAGAATATCAAGTCGTACCAGAGCTATAATCGTTGTACATCTATATGGGCATCCAGCAAAAATGGATGAGCTGGCAGATATTGCTAAAGATAATAATCTCTACTTAATTGAAGACTGCGCTCAAGCACATGGTACTGAATTCAGGGGGATTAAGGTAGGGGTATTTGGTGATGTATCAGCATTTAGTTTCTATGCTACAAAGAACTTAACCATGGGTGAGGGTGGCGCCGTAGTTACTAAAAACAGGGAAATCGCTGAAAAGGTGAAGCTATTAAGGAATCACGGTCAGGTGAGTAGGTATTATCACGAAGTTGTTGGCTGGAATTTTAGGCTAACAAGTATTCAGGCTGCTATAGGTATTCAGCAACTTAGGAAGTTAGATAAGATGAATTCTATAAGAAGAAAAATAGCTAAGATATACTTAGGGGGTTTGCAGGATGTTGACGACATAATACTACCTGTTGAGATGCCTTGGGCTAAACATGTTTACCATCAATTCACTATATGGGTTAAGGAAGCTAATTATAGGAATAAATTAATGGAGTACCTAAAAAGTAAGGGCATTCAGACATCAATTCACTACCCACGGCCATTACATCTGCAACCAGCACTATCTAAGTTCTCTCTGGGCAGTAGTGAATATCCTAATTCATTAGAAGCTTCTAGACACGTGCTATCACTGCCGATGCACCCAGGCCTAACTGAGAGTGATGTACACTACGTCATCGAGTCAATTAAGAATTTCTTTAAGAAGTAGGAAGTAATTACCTTGAATGCTCAGAACTCCGCCATGTCATCATTTAATTCAGCATCAAAGGTCTTCTTCATCTAGATACCAATATACTTAAGTCACTTAAACTTCACGTTTTTGAGCATTTAACATAATCTAAAAATATAGAACCAAAAAGATATGCGGTAAAACTTTTCAATTCGATTACTAAGTAAGGTTATGGACTGTAATTTAGATTAAGCTAAAAATGAATACAGGTGAACATTAATGAGAGCTATTCCATTAACAATGCTGAGACCTGGAATGAGGGGTAGAGTAGTTGCAATTCATGGCGGCAGAGGTCTTGCTATGAGGCTCTACCAAATGGGCTTCGTTCTAAACACAGTCATCGAAGTAATTTCGAACAATAGAGGACCTGTAATAGTTAGGGTAAGAGGTGCTACTGTTGCTCTTGGCAGAGGTATTGCTTCTAGGATAATGATCATGCCTATGGCTACTTATAAATAACTTAGGCTTTTA
>JAGGUC010000078.1 GCA_021158735.1 Desulfurococcales archaeon
AGAGGTCTGATTTTTCATTGCTCTATTGAAGATTTTCATGATTATATGATTAATTTATGTATTTAAATTTTTGTGTCTTCGTATTTTTCGTTATTCTCTAGCAGTTCATGGTCTTGATGATGGTCATAGTTCTTATACAAAATTCCCGGGAAAATTCGGGATTTATGTTTAAAAAGTATAAGTATGTTCTTTAGTGCAACTATTAAGAGAATGGTTGAGTTAGATTTTTAATGTGTATTACATTTCCCGGGAAGTTTCGGGAACTGCATATATCTTTTGTTTCTTAATTGTGCATATTAGTTAAGAAATGTCTGCTATCCCTTGCTGCGTTAGTTCATGACTTTGTGACTTAGGTTGCTTATAGAGTATTTATACTAATGTTATTATATATAATATTTATATTTTATAGTATTCTTATACTATATAGGTGGTTTAATTGGTGAAAACTGTGGCTTTGTCTGATGAGGCTTATAGGAGGCTTAAGGAATTAAAACGTAGAATTAAGTCAGAGAGCTTCAGTGATTTAATATTAAAACTTGTAGAAGAGTATGAGAAATCTAGAATTCTCTATCTTAAGGCTGCAGCTAATGAATTAAGGTTAAGTAGTGAAGAAGTAAGTAAGTTAGAGAAGATCATAAGTGAGTTAAGAAGTAGGAGGTGGTGGTAAATATAAGATGCGTTATTGACACTTCAATAATAATTGAAGTCTTTGATAAAGGAAAGTCAAACCTACTAGACTACTTGCTAAGTAGGTGTGACGAAATATTCATTCCATGGGTAGTTTTATACGAATACCTTTACGGTCATAAATACCTGGGAAAGCCAATAACTAAGAGAAAAGAAGTACTTGAAAAACTCGGAACAATTTTATGGATAAACCAAGAAATAATTGAGAGGGCCTTAGACATAGATGTAGGTCTTCATAAGGAAGGCACTCCTATACCTTTTTCAGACATACTGATATCTTCGACGGCGCTTCAGCTTAATTCTGAATTAATAACGCTAAATGAGAGACATTATAGGAGAATAAAGAACTTGAGAATTCATGTACCTAAGCTGGAGTAAACTGAAGTTAGGTTATTATATTATGTATACAGTCCTGCTCTAAGCACCACTTGATCTCCATAGCTATCCTCCTGCCTAAACTGATGGGCTTACCGAAGTAGAGCTTACTGTACTGGCTACCGATCCCCATATATATGTTTGTCCCCCCACCGATCCTCGTCGCTACATCATACACTACCACCTCAAGGCCAGGTGTCACGAGCAACTGAAGTGTGAACGGACCTATTATACCTGGTGGCGAGAGCTTCTTGGTTGCCTCAACAAACCTGTCGCCTACGTCAAATAGCTTGCTTAGGAGGCTCTCACGAATCGTAGCCGCTTCATGACCTATCTCTATGTACCTTATGTTTATGTTTTTGAGATCTAGTTGCACGTCCGCTGGAAGCCTCAGGAATCCATCAAGATTAGTCTGCAATCTCCTGTCAATACTGAGTAACTCAACATCGTGCCTAACAATACTGTGGAAGTAGTTGACGTTGAAGTGAGCACCGATGACTAACTCCTCGATCGAGGCTTGAGACAGATCCTCCTCACGCACCACACCATCACTAACTAACTTCCTGAACTTCCTCCAGAAGTCATCCCGGTCAGTAGCTATGAAGAACCCCCTCTCAACCCTCCGCCTAGCTTCAGGCAGCTTAACCATGACGGCTCTGTCTATGTCATCTGGATTACTGAAGGTCTTCGGCCTCCTGATGCCTGCCTCATCAAGCAGCCTGTAGTAGCTTGCCTCACCGTACCTCTCCTCCCATCTGAGGAGGTAGCGGTTGCCGAATATAGGTAGGTTGAGCCTCGACTCAATATTGTCGTACCCCACGTAAACCGAGAAGCTCCTGTTCGGGACGAGTATAGTGTTCATAGACCTCAGCTTACTGACTACGTCCTCACTAACTACATCACGGAACTTACCCAGCACTATGACCTCATCAACCACCCTACTAAACCTCAGGTAGGGGACCTCCCTACCCCTCTGACATATAGCTACCGTGCGTAAGCCCTCATCCTTAGCTCCATCGAATACGTCAAGTGCTGAGTGGCTAGCTATAGCACCTACATACAGTTTATCCACTCTTAAGTCATAGCCATCAAGTAGCTTACCCACCTCAAAACCTGGGTTTGATCTAGAACTCAAGCTCATCACCCCACGAAGTCCTAATAAATACCTTACCTGACCCCTCCCTGACCTTACCAATAACCTGTGCTTCATGACCGTACTTACCCGCTAAGTCGAGGACCTCACTCACAGCATCCTTAGCTGCCGTAACGACCAGTCCAACACCCATGTTGAAGACTTTGAACATCTCACTTACCGGGACATTACCTAACCTCATTATAACCCTAAATATTGGGTGTGGCTCAGGCAACTCAAGGACCATGTCGGCCCCTCCACCCAGAACTCTCTTCAACTTAGTGAATGCACCGCCAGTTATGTGGGCTGCCGAGTTAATTAACCCCCTCTGAATAGCTTCAAGAGTAAAGTTAGAGTAGATGACCACTGGCTTAAGTAGTTCTTGAGGAAGGTCGACACCATCCACTACTGCATCATACCCTGCCGAGCCCTCAAGCACCTTCCTCACCAGTGAGTACCCGTTGGCGTGGATCCCGCTGCTCCTCAGCCCCACAACCACGTCACCACTAACAGCTTTATTAGCGAAGTCCACGGACTTCTCAGCCAAAACAACACAGACAACATCAACGTAGTTGACGAGGCCCGGAAGTATAGCTGTCTCACCCCCCAACACAGCTGCCTTACTTACCTCGGCAGCACTCAAGACACCCCTGAAGACCTCCTCGAATACTTCCTCACTAGACTCAGGCATCGCTATGTAGTCCACGAGGGCCTTCGGAACAGCCCCTTCACAAGCTACGTCATTAACATTCATCGCCACGCAGTCCCAGCCGATCACCTCGTAATTACCTAGCTTAGCAGCTACGATCGACTTAGTACCCACGCCATCGACATGCAGCACTAGTTTCTTCCCTTCAACACCGATCCATGACGCGTACCCGCCGAGGCCGCCGACCTCCGCATTCAGCTCCCTAGCCAGCCTCGACATCATCTCCAGGGCTTTCTTATGCATTGACTTATGCTTCCTTAAGTCTACACCAGCCTTAGAGTACGTCCAGCCCTCCACTACCTACCCTCTCCACGCCCCCTGCACAGATTCAGTATTCTGATAGCTAAGTACGCTGCATTCGCAGCATTATCTATCCCTACAGTAGCTACCGGCACCCCACGGGGCATCTGAACAATACTGAGGAGTGAGTCAAGCCCTCCGAGAGCTACGTTCAGTGGGACACCGATCACTGGCTTATTGGTTCTAGAGGCTATGTAGCCCGGTAGGTGTGCTGCAAGGCCTGCCATAGCTATGAATACTGAGGCATCGGACTCAGCTATGTACTCCTCCAGTTCCTTGGGATTTCTGTGAGCACTGAGAACCCTCACCTCATACTCCACTCCGTGCCCCTCAAGCACCTTCATGGCCTTCTCAGCTACTGGTAAATCACGCTTACTCCCAACAATAACAGCTACCTTCTGCTTGCACATGAGAGGATCACCTAGTTATCTTAATTAATGAAGCCGCCCTCCTTGCCTTCTCCCTAGCCTCCTCAACAGTCTCCCCTCTAGCTAGGACAACGAGCATCCTCCTGCCCTCATAGGTGAAGGGCTTACCGAACACCCTCACATTAACACCATCGATCTTAAGCGCGTCGTAAACCCCCTCGAACTTAGGTGCCCACACGTTACCCTCATCAGCATAGACTGCGTAGCTAGCTCCTGGAGTTAGTACCCTGGGTTCAGGCACTGGCAGACCTAAGACGCACCTAGCATGCACTGCGAACTCACTCAAGTCCTGAGTAACCATCGTCACCATACCGGTGTCGTGAGGTCTCGGAGCCACCTCACTAAACAGTACCCTCCCATCCTTCGTTAAGAACACCTCAACACCAAAGATCCCTAAACCACCTAAACCTTCAGCAACCCTGCGACCTATCTCCTTAGCCTTCTCAACGACCTCACGTGACTTTGTGGACGGCTGCCATGACTCTATGTAGTGGTACTCACCGTACCTCCAGTGCTCTACAGGCTCGGGAGTGACGGTAACTACTCCACCATCACTCACGTACCTGTAGGGGAGCACCGTAAACTCGGTCTCCAAATTAACGAACTCCTCAATTATGACTCTCCTGCTCTTCCCTCTAGCATGCCTGACCGAGTACTCATATGCTTCCCTGACAGCACTAGGTGATGGCTCAACAACCTTAGCGTGCCCGTGACCGCTGCTACTCATCTCAGGCTTTAGCAGGCACGGGTACCCCACCTTGTCACAGGCATCCACAGCCTCATCAGGGCTCTCAGCGAATCCGTAGCGGGTCGTGGGAAGCCCTAGAACCTCTGCTGCAAACCTCCTCAACTCAACCCTATTCATAGCTATTTTCACTGCCTTAGCATTAGGTATTATTAAGTAGCCCTCCTCCTCAAGCTCCTCTAAAGCATCTACAGCAATTGCCTCAATCTCAGGGACTACAGCATCAGGCCTCTCCCTCCTCACCACAGCCTTCACTGCCTCAGGATTCAGCATGTCTATTACGTAGTGCCTGTGCGCGACATGCATTGCTGGAGCCCAGTCATACCTGTCTACCACTACAACTTCAGTACCCAGCCTCTGTGCCTCGATAGCTACCTCCTTCCCTAACTCACCACCACCTAACAGGAGTAGTTTGACCGCTCCATCGAAGAGCGGTGTTGAGAGCCTACTTCTTTTACCCATACAAATCACCTCCTAACCTTGATCTTAACAGGGTTTTGCAGAGGGTCGAAGAAAATACCCTTACCCGGAACCCAAACTATTGAAGTACCTAGGACGCCTTTCTCAGCCCTGTACCTGTACACAGTCCTGATCTTCTCAGCTAGCTCGATCCTCTCCTTAAGGAGTTCACCGGACCCTATGTCAGCTCTGTGGATCAGGGGCCAGCCATCAACACACCTGATAGCGGTAACTACCTCCTCCGCCTTAAGGGAAGCCTCCTCCAACTTCTCAGCAACACAAACTACCTCAAAGGCCCTCGAGCCAGTTGTGTACATTCTGCCGTCCTCCCTCAACTCGACAGCAGCGTAGAGCAGGCGGCAGTCACTCCTCTTAAGAACTCCTTCATCAACCACTACCGGGTGTCCCTTCGCAATAGACTTACTACTGGGGTACCCCATAGGTGCTACAGCCTTAACTACTGTAGCTAGGTCCTCCTTGAGCTTGAGCTTAGCGCCAGCAAGCCTGCCGGTAGCAGCCCTATCAAGTATGTCGAGGAAGTCTGACTCGATAACAGGCACCAGGTTAGATATTTCCGGGTCGCCGAACCTACTGTAGAACTCTATCAGTGTCGGACCCCAGACAGCAGTCAGCATCATCTGCCCTGATATAGCTCCTCTGTACTCTTCCCCAACCTCCTTTTGGAGGGCCTCAACCGACATCCTAACGATCTCGACACTGCGGTCAAACTCCTCACGGGTCAGGAATGGAGGCACCATTCCGGGACCTGCGATACTTCCCATACCGCCTGTCTCAGGCCCTAAGTCAAGCTCGAACGCGTGAGGGTGGTCCTGAACGGCAGGTAAGGGAAGTACCGTAGAGCCGTCGGTCACCACCATGACCGTGTACTCAACACCCTCAACCCTCTGCTCAACCAGTATCTTAACGTCTATGTCCCTATACTTAGA